>CADBOY010000235.1 GCA_902796405.1 uncultured Lachnospiraceae bacterium
CTTCTGCAAAGAACAGCGGTGTCTTGCCCTCATCGGCGAGCTTCGCTGAGGCTTCGGAAATCTGCTGAGTGGCACCGAATTTCGATGTCATGAATTTCCCGGATCCGCCGAACAGCTCCTGCTCTCCACGGACGCCCTTGCGCACAGCCTTCAGGCCGTTGCCGGGAAGTGCCTGGAAATCAATGATCTCTCCCGCTTTCACGCTGTGCTCATCTGCCCACTGCATGACTGCCTTGGCAAGAGGGTGCTCAGAGCGCTGCTCCAGATCTGCCGCGATTTGAATCAGCTGATCCTCTGAGAATCCATCCGCAGGAAGAATGTCCGTGACCTGCGGCTGTCCCGATGTGATGGTTCCCGTCTTATCCAGCGCAACAATCTCAATCCGGCCAGCTTCTTCCTGCGAAGCAGCCGTCTTGAACAGGATACCGTTCTTCGCTCCCATGCCGTTGCCCACCATGATGGCAACCGGGGTAGCCAGTCCAAGTGCGCAGGGGCAGGAGATAACCAGCACGGAGATCGCGCGGGCGATGGCAAAACTCACGGACTGACCGGAGATGAGCCAGACGATGAAGGTCAGCGTGGCCACCCCGATCACTGCGGGTACAAATACAGCAGAGACCTTGTCCGCGATCCGCGCAATGGGAGCCTTGGTCGCAGCCGCGTCGCTAACCATATGAATGATCTGCGAGAGTGTTGTATCCTCACCGACTCTCGTCGCCCGGACCTGAATATAGCCGGACTGATTGACCGTAGCCGCAGAAACCAGATCGCCTTCGGTCTTATCCACCGGAATCGACTCACCGGTCAGTGCGGACTCATTGACCGCCGTATTTCCCTCTACAATGACACCATCAACCGGGATGTTCTCTCCGGGACGAACCGCAAAGATATCTCCGACCTGTACCTGTTCGATGCTGACCTCTGTCTCCTTGCCGTCCTTCACGAGAACTGCCGTCTTCGGTGCGAGCTTCATGAGGCTCTTCAGCGCGTCGGTTGTGCGCCCCTTCGACATGGCCTCCAGCATCTTTCCGATAGTGATCAGCGTCGGAATCATCGCAGCCGTTTCGAAATAAAGATTCATGCCATAATGCATCGCGGTCTGCGCATCTCCGGCGTTCATAGCTCCCAGAATCAGGTAAAGCTCTACCAGAGAATAGCCAAATGCCGCAGAGGAACCGAGCGCCACGAGCGTATCCATGTTCGGCGATCCACTGAACAGTGTGCGGAATCCGGAAGTGAAGAATTTCCGGTTGATGAACATGACGATAATCGCAAGGAGCATCTCAGTCACGCCGATCGCTCCGTAATTGCCATTAAGAAACGGCGGAACCGGCCAGCCGGCCATGCCGTGTCCCATGGAAATGTACATCAGCACCAGCAGGAAGAATGCGGAAAAGCAAAGTCTCCGAATCAGCTTCGGGGTCTCATGATCCTTCAGCGCCTCTTCCTCTTCTTCCAGAGAAGAAGAAGTCTGTGCGGCAGCAGCGCCTTTTTTCTTCGCGCCGTATCCGGCGTCTGTCACTGCCCGGATGATGTCTGCTTCCTTCGCCGTCCCCTCAACTCCCATGGAGTTGGTCAGCAGCGAGACGGAGCAGGACGTCACACCAGGTACCTTTGAAACCGCTTTTTCCACACGGTTCTGACAGGCGGCACAGCTCATACCTGTTACAATATATTGTTCCATGTACCAAACCTCCCTGTCTGTTATGCAAGAGAATTGGATACTCTGATTTGGATACCCCTACCCTGTATTTTCGGATCTGAGATGCATTATACCCCCTTGCGGTATTTGTGTCAACTACCCCAGG
This sequence comes from uncultured Lachnospiraceae bacterium, assembly GCA_902796405.1. Classification (GTDB taxonomy): domain Bacteria; phylum Bacillota; class Clostridia; order Lachnospirales; family Lachnospiraceae; genus UBA3305. The sequence continues at coordinate 1,809 of CADBOY010000235.1, forward strand.
CCGATTGGATTCCACTATTCTTCGTAACTTTTCTACGCTGCCTGACTCTGGCAGAATCCAAGGATATGGCGGCAGACTGATCAGGCAGTTTCTCTCATCGGGCAGCGCAGATATACGAAGATAGCAGAAACTCCTGCCTGGCAGCAAGCTCATTCTGGCGGTATCTCACACCGGGTGGATGGGAGTTCAGGAAAAACTGCCGCCGGCAGTAGCATTCCGTGCACCGGGAATATGCCAGGAACTGCTTTTGGGCTGCTGTTTCATCGCTATATACTTTCCAATAGCCGGCTGCCTTGTAGCAGCGGGCATGATGCTGAATAAATCCCTCAACATCAACCGGCAGATAGCCAAGAAACAATCCGATCTCATGCGGGAAGCGTCCGGAGGCCTTGAGCCTCCGGCCCAGTTCAGCAAGTCTCTTCTCCGGACTGGCTGCCGGATACCCTTTCATGTCAAGTATCTGCGCTGCCAATTCATGATTCAAGTCCTCTGCCAGGCGAGATGGCCGGTACATATAGATCCGCGCTCTTCCTGAGCCTCCTCGAAACAGGAGAATCCGGATTCCCTTCGGCAATAGTCTGCGGTTGGCCCGGCAGACCTGCTCTTTCAGTTGTTTCCACGAATCCGCATCACTGCTGAACAGGTTTGCCGTCTTGATATTCGCCAGAGTCGGTGCGCAGAAGCGAACCCGCTGTTCATCTGACATCTTCTCCTCCTTGTCCGTCATCTGTCAGAAGCGTTATGTCACATTTTTACGTCCGTGTGACCTGCCCTAAGCCAGCAACCGCCTGCCCCAGACAGCAGCTGCTGATTATTCTCTCCCGCTGCCGTTTTTCAATGCGGCAGCAGTTTGTCTGTCCTCAACCAGCTGCCATTATATAGCAGCGGTGGCTTAGCTTACCTGGTCTCAGCCAGCTACAGCTATCCCCAGGCTGCGGCAGCTTTCCAGGTCCTCATCGCCCGGCTCTTCATTGCAGATTACGCTCTCGCAGACCAGTTCAATCCCCTTGTTCCGGCAGTCTTCCTCTCATCTGCGCATCCAGTCTCCGTCGCCCCAGCCATAAGAACCAAACAGACCGATCTTCTTCCCAGCTATGGCTCCGGATACAGCATTCCACATCGGCTGAAATTCGGTATCCTCAAGCTCTTCATCTCCCATAGCAGGACAGCCAAAGGCAATCCCCGAATAATCGGCCAGCCTAGACGCAGAAGCCTCATCCACAGGAATAACATCGCATTCTACTCCTGCTGTCTTGACTCCTTCCTCGACGGCTTTCGCCATCGCCTCGGTATTGCCTGTTCCGCTCCAGTAAATCACTGCTGCTTTACTCATGTTTTCTCTGTCCTTTCTGACTGATGCTGGTCCTCTTGATCTTCCGTATGGCGGTTTCTCTTACTCTCCTCTGCGCTCAGTCTATTCAATGTGACAGCCGGATCGCTCTCTATGACCAGCTTTTTCCTCTCTGCGTTCAGCGCATTCCATAAGAGATTCTGTCGCCACATGGACATACCGAATGCAGAATCATCATTCTCACGCTCTCCTTCCAGCTCGACCGGGGCATAACGGGTTTGTACTGTTTATTCATCCTTACACAATTACCGCGGTTTAATTTTACTTATGTAAAAATATGCATTTAACTAGTGGTTATATTGTCAAACTTTAATTATGCTGTCAACGACAAATATAACGATAAAGATGCCATCTTCCCGGATCCATTCATTCCCCTGCCATAGCGTGGACACCGCCATCATCGCGGCGACACGGTTCAGCTTCATGAAAAAAG
>CADBOY010000236.1 GCA_902796405.1 uncultured Lachnospiraceae bacterium
TAGCCATGGTCGGTGATGGAATCAACGATGCTCCGGCACTTACCCGGGCGGATCTTGGCATCGCAATCGGAGCAGGGGCGGATGTTGCCATCGACGCAGCCGATGTGGTGCTCATGAAATCGAGACTAACCGATGTCTCAGCGGCCATCCGGCTGAGCCGGGCGACCATTCGGAACATCCATGAGAATTTGTTCTGGGCATTTTTCTACAACGTCATCTGCATTCCGCTTGCCGCAGGCTTCTATTCGGCCGTGTTCGGGTGGAATTTTGAGATGAATCCCATGGTGGGCGCGGCAGCAATGAGCCTGTCCAGCTTCACTGTTTGCATGAATGCTCTGCGTCTGAACCTGATGAAGGTGCACGACGCGTCAAAGGATAAAAAGATCAGACATAAGAGCAGGCCGGCGGAAGAGCCTCAGGCAGACGCCGGGACTAACGCTGCGGACGCAGCAGAAAAGGAGAATGGGAACATGACAAAGACCATTACGATTGAGGGAATGATGTGCGGACACTGTGAGGCGACCGTGAAGAAAGCACTGGAAAGCCTGGATGGCGTGACGAGCGCAGAAGTCAGCCATGAGAAGGGAACGGCTGTCGTTGAGCTGTCCAGGAATGTGCCGGATGATGTCATGAAGAAAGCGGTCGAGGACAAAGACTACACCGTCAAGAACATTGCCTGATTTACGCTGCGGCGGGTGATAAGATCGCCGCTCAGAGAAGGCGGGCAGCTCGCAGGTCCGCGGCTGACCGAGATAAAAAGAAAGTGTTTTATCCGCGCGGTAGGGCCACTGCTCCATATGATACGGAGCAGTGGCCCTTTCACGCATTGCTTCATGCTCAATCAGCCGGCTGCTCCTCTGTCCATATGCCAGAGTACCCCTCCTGATGGTGAGGTACGAAACATCAGACGGGATAATTCATTGACTATTTACAAACCTGTATCTTTCGACTAAAATTATTCCATAAAGTCCGAGAGGGGCTTTGTGCTGCGGGAATAGGCCCGCATACCACACATAGGGAGGAAATGACATGAAAAAGTTCTGGAGTGCCCTCCTTGCCGCGGCGATGACAGTATCACTGGCAGCGGCAGGAAATGCAGCGGCAGCCTCCACAACGGCGGCAGAGACGACAGCCGCAGCGGAGACCACCGCCGCAGCAGCGGATACCACCGCGGCAGCATCTGAGAGCGCCGGGGCAGCAAAGAGCGCGGCAAGCAGTGAGACGGCAGCTACGGATGGCGTTGACTACAGCAACATGAAGGTGGGATTCATCTTCCTGCATGATGAAAACTCGACATATGACCTGAACTTCATCAATGCAGCAAAGCAGGTTCAGAAGGATCTTGGACTGAGCGATGACCAGGTTGTCCTGAAGACGAATGTTCCGGAAGGACAGGAGTGCTATGATGCGGCAGCGGAACTTGCCGACAGCGGATGCAATATCGTCTTCGCTGATTCCTTCGGCCATGAAGATTTCATGATTCAGGCCGCGCAGGAGTTCCCGGATGTGCAGTTCTGCCATGCTACCGGTACCAAGGCACATACTCAGGGCCTTTCCAATTACCATAACGGATTTGCCGCCATCTACGAAGGCCGCTATCTTGCCGGCGTTGCCGCAGGAATGAAGCTGAACGAGATGATTGCAAATGGTGACTTCTCCGAGGATGAGGCGAAGATCGGATATGTCGGCGCCTATACCTATGCAGAGGTTATCTCCGGCTACACTTCCTTCTTCCTTGGCGCGCGTTCGGTCTGCCCGAGTGCCACGATGGAAGTCACGTTCACCGGTTCCTGGTATGATGAGACCGCAGAGAAGGAAGCTGCCAACAAGCTCATCAACGATGGATGCAAGCTGATCAGCCAGCATGCAGATTCCATGGGTGCTCCGACAGCCTGCGAAGCAGCTGGTGTGCCGGATGTCTCCTACAACGGAAGCACGAAGGATGCCTGCCCGAACACCTACATCATCTCTTCCCGGATCGACTGGGCTCCTTATTATAAGTATGCCATCACCTGCGCGGCGACTGGCAAGGAGATCGCAGCAGACTGGACCGGCACTCTGGCTACCGGTTCTGTGCAGCTGACTGAGCTGAATGAAAATGCGGCAGCGAAGGGAACGGCAGATAAGATCGCTGAAGTACAGAAGCAGCTGGAAGATGGTTCGCTTCATGTCTTCGACACCTCTACGTTCACCGTGGACGGCAAGAATCTGGATTCCTATCAGGCTGATGTAGATACGGATGCGGATTACACTCCGGATACGGAAGTCATCTCCGACGGATATTTCCATGAGTCGGAGTACCGTTCCGCCCCTTACTTCGACCTTAAGATCGACGGAATCACTCTTCTGGATACCGCAACCTGATCGAATCAAAGAACAGACAGAGAACAGGAGGCAGCGATGCTACCTCCTGTTCTTATATCCGGCGAATCCTGCCGCGAATATTCCGCACCGCTGAGGTGATGGAAAGATGCGATACCGCGCCGAATGGCATGAGTAGTCGGGGTAAAATGTCGGGTAAAAACTTCTGACCAGGCGAGAAACCGGTATCTGCGGTATCTTTTGTGCGCTTCACAGAGCATCACAGCGTGGCATTCTGCCGGCTGCCGGTTCTGTGAAACGAACAACGGCTGCAGGAAGGAAAGAGGAGTGTGAACGATTTGGAGAATAGAACACCTGCCGTCAGCATGCGGGGGATCACGAAGACCTTCGGATCTGTTGTGGCGAATGAAGATGTCTCTCTCGACATCTACCGCGGAGAGATCGTGGCACTGCTGGGAGAGAACGGGAGCGGCAAGACCACTCTCATGAATATGCTGTCCGGAATCTATTACCCGGATGAGGGGCAGATATTCATTGATGGGAAAGAAGTGGTGATCCGCTCACCGAAGGACGCGTACCGCCTGGGAATCGGCATGATTCATCAGCATTTCAAACTGGTGGGCGTGATGACCGCGGCGGAGAATATCGTACTGGGACTGAAGGAGCCGGGGCGTCTGGATCTTAAGGCAGCCACGGCCCGCATCCGGAGCATCTGCGATCAGTATGGCTTTGTGCTGGATCCGGAGCAGAAGATCTATGACATGTCGGTTTCACAGAAACAGACGGTCGAGATCATCAAGGTACTGTACCGCAGCGCGGACATTCTGATCCTGGATGAGCCGACGGCGGTTCTGACGCCGCAGGAGACGGAGAAGCTGTTCGCCGTGCTTCGCAACATGAAGAAGGACGGCAAAGCGATCGTCATCATCACGCATAAGCTGAATGAAGTGAAGGAGCTGTCCGACCGGGTTGTGATCCTCCGCCACGGGAAGGCAGTGGATGATGTGCGGACGGCAGAGACGACAACACAGCAGATGACGGACCTGATGGTCGGCCATGCGGTGACGCTCAACATCAATCGCTCGGAGCCGGTGAATCCGAAACCGCGGATCGGGGTGGAGCATCTGACGGTACGCACGGAGGACGGCATACTGAAGCTGGATGATGTCAGCTTCGAAGCGCGCTCCGGAGAAATCCTCGGTATTGCCGGAATCTCGGGAAGCGGACAGAAGGAACTGCTTGAGTCCATAGCCGGCCTGCAGAGAGTAGAGAGCGGCAGCATCTGCTATTATTCGGATCATGGAGAGGAGAAGAGCCTCATCGGTATGAATCCCCTGGATATTCAGCAGATGGGCATTATGCTGTCTTTTGTTCCGGAAGACCGGCTCGGAATGGGCCTGGTCGGCAATATGGATTTGGTGGACAACATGATGCTCCGCTCCTACCGGCGGGGACATTCCCTGTTCACAGACCGGAGATCGCCGCATCGACTGGCGGAAAAGGTTGTGGATGAACTGGATGTCCTGACCCCGGGGCTCACAACGCCGGTTCGGCGTCTCTCCGGCGGAAATGTTCAGAAGGTACTGGTGGGACGCGAGATCGCTTCCGCACCGACTGTGCTCCTGACGGCATATGCGGTGAGAGGACTGGATATCAACTCCTCCTATACGATCTATGATCTTCTCAATCAGCAGAAGGAGAGCGGCGTAGCGGTCGTCTACGTTGGAGAGGATCTGGATGTCCTCCTCCAGCTGGCGGACCGCATCCTTGTGCTCTGCGATGGAAAGATGAGCGGGATTCTTGACGCGAGAAAAACGAATAAGAATGAGGTCGGTCTGATGATGACGCAGATCGGAGGTGAGGAACGTGAATAAGAAGGAGCCCTTGTTTCATGTGGTAAAAAGAGACGAGATGCCCTGGTACCACACCTGGCTGATCCGGATCATCGCCGTTCTCCTGGCGCTGGTGGTATGTTCCGTTGTGACGATGCTGCTGACAGGGCAGAATCCTCTGGAAGTCTTTGAAGCTATTGTCTATGGTGGCTTCGGTTCTCCGCGAAAGACCTGGATTCTGCTGCAGAATCTCGCCATCCTTCTGTGTGTGTCAGTCGGACTGGCGCCGGCGTTCCGGATGCGCTTCTGGAACATTGGTGGTGAGGGACAGATTCTGATGGGATGTTTCGGCGCGGCATCGTGCATGATTCTGCTCGGCGGAAAGATTCCGAATGCTCTGCTGATTTTTCTCATGGTTGTGGTCAGTGTCCTCGCCGGCGCGCTGTGGGGTTTCGTTCCTGCATTCTTCAAAGCGAAGTGGGGGACGAACGAGACGCTGTTTACGCTGATGATGAACTATGTGGCGATTCAGTTGGTCAGTTACTTCACCATCGTTTGGGAGGTCCCGAAGGGATCCGGCAAGATCGGAATCATCAACCAGCAGACGATGGCCGGCTGGTTCCCCTCGATTGGAGGCAACAAATATCTGCTGAATGTACTGATTGTCGCGGCGATTACGGCATTCATGTATGTCTATCTGAAATACAACAAGCACGGCTATGAGATCGCCGTGGTCGGCGAAAGTCAGAATACCGCACGCTACATCGGGATCAACGTCGAACACGTTATCATGCGGACGATGGCGCTCTCAGGTGCTGTCTGCGGCACCGCCGGCCTTCTGCTTGTCGCAGGCACGGACCATACGCTCACGACGACGATCAGCGCAAACCGCGGATTCACGGCGGTTTTGGTTGCCTGGCTTGGAAAGTTCAATCCTCTGTGGATGATCCTGGCCAGTTTCATCATCGTATTCCTGAGCCGCGGCGCGAGTCAGATTTCTACAAGCTTCGGACTGAATGAATCGTTCGGTGACATCATCACCGGCATTATCATTTTCTTCATCATCGGCAGTGAATTCTTCATCCGCTACAAGGTCTGTTTCCGCGGACAGGGTACGGAGGAAATCGAGCGCAAGAAGAGCGCGGCAGATGCCAGAAATGAAGACCGGGACCGCAAGAGTGAGGAGAACGACCGGTGGAAGAGCAAGGACGGAGAAGAACCAGCTTCGCCGGATCCGCAGCCGGGGGCAGAGGAATCCGCGAAGGAAGATACCGGGAAAGCTCCGGAAGGTCAGAAGGAGGACAGATAAATGTTTGATTTTGTTGCGTTTATTCCTCGGGCAATATCGCAGAGCATCCCTCTTCTGTACGGCAGCACCGGTGAGACCATTTCCCAGAAGGGCGGCAACCTCAATCTGGGAATCCCCGGCGTGATGTATGTCGGTGCCATCAGCGGTGTCATCGCCTCCTTCTTCTATGAGAATTCTCTGGATGGCGCGCCGATCAATCCGGTGATCGGTATCCTTCTGCCGCTTTCCGCGTGCCTGCTGGGATCGCTCCTGATGGGACTTCTGTACTGCTTCCTGACTGTCTCGCTGCGCGCGGACCAGAACGTCACCGGTCTGGCGATGACCACTTTCGGCGTCGGGTTCGGCAATTTCTTCGGCGGATCGCTGATGAAACTCACCGGAAGCGATGTTCCCTCGATCGCCTTATCCGCGACGAGCGCCTGCTTCGACCGGAAGCTGCCATTTGCCGGAAGTCTGGGCTGGTTCGGCAAGATCTTCCTTTCCTATGGATTTCTTGCCTATGCAGCCATCTTCATCGCGCTGTTTGCCTCTTATTTCCTGAATCACACCCGCAGCGGCCTGCAGCTGCGCGCTGTCGGTGAGAGCCCGGCGACGGCAGACTCTGCCGGCATCAATGTCACGAAGTACAAATACTTCGCGACCTGCATCGGGTGCATGATCGCGGGTCTTGGCGGCCTGTACTACGTCATGGATTACGCGTCCGGTGTGTGGTCCAACGATGCGTTCGGCGACCGCGGCTGGCTCGCCATCGCCCTTGTCATCTTCACGGTGTGGCGTCCGAATGTCGGCATCCTGGCCTCCATCCTGTTCGGCGGACTGTATATTCTGTATCTGTTCCTGCCGACCGGAACGAATCTTGCGGTGAAGGAGCTCTATAAGATGCTTCCCTACGTCGTGACGATCATCGTGCTGATTATCATCAGCGCGAGAAAGAAGAGGGAGGATCAGCCGCCGGCCAGCCTGGGTCTGCCATACTTCCGCGAAGAGCGGTAAAGCGGTGGAA
>CADBOY010000237.1 GCA_902796405.1 uncultured Lachnospiraceae bacterium
AAGGTGGGATTCGAACCCACGGCCCCTTGCGGAGTCACTGGTTTTCAAGACCAGCTCCTTAAACCACTCGGACACCTCTCCTCGTTTGTCTCCCGTGAGACGCGTTCTATAGCCTACCATATTCGGTGTGCTGCTGTCAAGAACTTTTTTACCGCTTATCGGTGTTAACAATTCAATTCTGATATATACGGTATCTACCGCATACAAAGAGCGCGAGACGGGATTCGAACCCGCGACCCCCGCCTTGGCAAGGCGATACTCCACCACTGAGCCACTCGCGCATACGGTGCTTTTAAGCACATCCGATATTCTACAACACACCTGTCCGGAATGCAAGCACCAATTTTCATTTCTGCAAATTTTTTTGAGGGCTGCCTGGTCAGCTCTCTCTCGAGAGTCTGAGGTTCGGAACGGCATTGAGACTCCAGTCCGACCGCTCTCCCCGGATATAGTGATAATAGGCAGCCACGCCAATCATCGCGGCATTGTCCGTGCAGAAGATCGGGGAAGGGAAGCAGAATTTTATGCCGGCTTTTTCGCAGGCTTCCCCAAGAGCCGCCCGAAGAGCGCCATTTGCTGCCACGCCTCCTGCCATGACCAGTCTCTTCTGGCCGAGATCCGCTGCCGCCCTCATTGCGTGGGAGACAAGGACATCAACAACCGCCGCCTGGAATGAGGCGGCAAAATCCTCCTGCACCACGGGAAGGTTCTGCATCTTTAGCCGGTTAATCTCATTGAGCGCCGCGGACTTCATCCCACTGAAGCTGAAATCATACGCAGAACCATCCACTTTTCCCCTGGGAATGGCGAATGCCTGCGGATTTCCGCTTCGCGCAGCCTTCTCAATCTTTGGCCCGCCGGGATACCCGAGTCCGATGGCGCGCGCCACCTTGTCAAATGCCTCGCCGGCGGCGTCATCCCGCGTCGCGCCGAGGATCTGGAACTTTCCGAAATCTTTCATCACGGCGAGATAAGTATGACCTCCTGAGACAATCAGGCACAGAAACGGCGGTTCCAGATCCGGATGCTCGATCAGACTGGCGCAGACATGTCCCTCGATATGATTGACCCCGACAAGCGGTTTTCCGAGAGCAAAGGCCAGAGCCTTGGCCTCGGCCACCCCCACGAGAAGCGCACCGACAAGACCCGGCCCATACGTGACGCCGATTGCATCGATGTCCTCCCATCTGGTTCCCGCCTCTGCCATCGCGCTCCGGATTACCGTATTGATGTTCTCGATGTGCTTGCGCGAGGCGAGCTCCGGCACCACCCCGCCGTACTGCGTGTGCAGTGCAATCTGCGAGGATATGACATCGCTCAGAACTTCCCGGCCATTTTTCACCACAGCCGCGGCCGTCTCGTCGCAGGAACTCTCGATGCCCAGTATCAGCGTGTCTTTCATGTCAGGACTCCTTTTCTCCCCTCGAAGGCTTCTCATCCGCAAAACGCAGGGTCTTCCATTTGCCGTCTCTTCCGACCCTGGTGTTCGGAAAATATCGCCGCGCCTCGTCGATATAATCCTCCGGATGATTCAGGGACGGGCTGAAGTGCGTCAGCCACATCTCGGCCGGCTGCGCCTTCGCCGCCACCTTCCCCGCCTCACGGAATGTCATATGGCGGTGCTCCACCGCTTTATCCTTCTTCTCTTCCTCGCCGTACATTCCCTCACAGATCAGGAGATCAGCATGCTCTGCCGCTGTGACAAGCGACTGTGTCGGTCTCGTGTCTGTGCAGTACGTCACCTTCAGGCCGCGCCTTGGCTCGCCCATCACCATATCCGGCGTATAGGTCCGCCCCTCCCACTCGACCGGATGCCCCTTCTGGAGCGGATTCCACAGCCGCACCGGCAGTCCCAGCTGCTGCGCGCGGTCCACCTGGAAACGGCCAGCGCGCGGGATCATGACGCTGTAGCCGTAGCAGGTCACGTTGTGGTTCACCCGGAACGCATGGATCTGCATACCGCTGACCGTAAGGTCTTCTTCCTTACCGGAAAGCTCATGGAAAATCATGGGAAATGGCAGCTCCGGGGCGATGATCCGGAGCGCTCCGACGACTTTCTCCAGTCCCTTCGGGCCGACGAAAAGAAGCGGCTCCGCCCTCTCGGCATTGCCCATGCTAAGAAGCAGTCCGGGAAGACCGCTGATATGATCTGCATGATAGTGCGTAAAGCAGATCGCGTCGATCGGTTTAAAGCTCCAGCCTGCCTTCTTTGCGGCGATCTGCGTTCCTTCACCGCAGTCAATCAGCAGCTGATGTCCCTCATAGCGCAGCATCAGGGCAGTCAGCCAGCGGTATGGAAGCGGCATCATCCCACCGGTTCCCAGTAAACATATATCAAGCATTGCTCTTATTCTCTCTCTGCATCAGGATGGCATCGTCTGCCGGATGACGGTAGTACCCTCGGCGCCTGCCTATCGCCGTGAATCCGTATTTCCGGTAAAGTGCCAGCGCCGGCGCGTTGTGCTCGCGGACATCCAGATACCAGCTGTGGATATCCGGCGTTTCTGCAAGAAGAAAGGCCAGAATCCGGGAAGCAATTCCCTGACTTCTCCACGCCTTTCGGACCGCTACCCGGAGAATGTCGCCCTCGTCGAGCACCGTCCGGCTGCCGCAGTAGCCAACGATATGACCATCTTGCATTGCGACGATATAGATTGCGTGAGGATCCGTCAGCATATCCGAGATGGAATTGGCTGTCCACGGGTCATGAAAGCACTCTTCCTCCAGCTGTGCGATCTCCTCGGCTTCCCCCGGCTGCATCCGCCGGATCTGAATCGCCTGCTCTTCACTCATGGTGTCCTCTTTCTGCTTCCAGCCGTTTTGCCCGCTCCCGCTCTGCCTGCGAAATCCGGTGATAATTCGGGGCGAAATCGTCAGCGGATACTGTGCGGCCTTCCTTCAGGTAAGTCATTCCGAGCGCAGCAACAGCGCCGGCTCTCTGGCGCGCTGACGGAGCTGGCGCAAACAGAGCCCGGTCACCCAGCATTTCCTTCAGAGTATGGCGGAACACCGGAACGCCGTCTCCGAGGAAGACCACCTTCCCCTCGCGCGCCAGGAGGTCTTCTGCCAGTTCCTTCACCGGCAGGGCGCACGCCGGGCGCAGGACCTCGAAATTCTCCGTAAATCGATAGATTCCGGTGTACACCTGCTGGCGCTTCGCGTCCATGATCGGGCAGATCAGATGGGCACAGCCATAGAGCTGATAGGCCATCGCATCCACGGTCGGCACCGCGACAATCGGCTTCTCCAGTGCCAGCCCGATTCCCTTGGCGGTCGCCGCACCGATTCGCAGCCCGGTAAAGGAGCCGGGCCCCTCTGCAACGGCAATCCCGTCGATCTCATGCAGATCCAGCTCGGTCATCCGGACGATCTCATCGATCATCGGAAGCAGCGTCTGCGAGTGGGTTTTCTTATAATTCACCGTATATTCGGCGGTCAGCACATCATCCTGCAGGATGGCGGCGGAGGCCACCAGCGAAGAGCTCTCAATTCCGATTACTATCATGGGTGTTCGCCTCCCTGTCTTCCGGCCCGGTGATGGTGATGCAGCGGTAGTCAAATCCCCGCTCCGGATTCTTCTCCAGATGGATCGTATATGCCTGTGAGGGAATCACGTCCGGAAACAGCTCCGCCCACTCAATCAGGCAGACGCCATCTCCATAGAAATACTCCTCGCACCCGATCTCTTCCAGTTCTTCTTCATCGCTCAGCCGGTACACATCAAAGTGATAGAGCGGCAGCCGGCCATCCTCGTAGATCTGCAGAATTGTGAAAGTCGGACTGACCACCGGCTCGCGAATGCCCAGCCCCTCCGCGAATCCCTTCGTGAAAACGGTCTTCCCGGTGCCGAGATCACCGTTCAGACAGTAAATCTCGCCCGGCTTCGCCTGCCTGCCAAGGCGGCGTCCCAGCTCGAGCGTCTCCTGCTCACCAAATGTTTCCAGCCTTTTCATCGGTTGATTCTCTTTCCCTCATTCCGCCGGCCCGGCACTTTGCCGGAAGCGGCACAGATGTGAAGGCTGCCCGCCCTCACGCTTCTCCATTCACATGATCCTGCAGCTTCATCGTCAAAGAGATCCGCTTCCTGGCGAGGTCCACGGAGAGGACCTGCACCTTCACCACGTCTCCCACCCGCACCACATCGAGCGGGTGCCGGATCCGCTTCCGGCTCATCTGCGAGATGTGCACAAGCCCGTCCTGATGCACGCCGATATCGACGAAAGCGCCGAAATCCACGATATTGCGGACCGTCCCTGTCAGGATCATACCAGGCACAAGATCCTTCATCTCCATCACGTCGCTGCGCAGAACCGGCCGCGGCATCTCACTGCGCGGATCTCTTCCCGGCTTCTCCAGCTCCGCCAGTATGTCCGTGAGAGTCTCCTGGCCGATCCCCAGAGACTCTGCCATGTTCTTCGTGTCCGTGACCTTCTTCCGGATGCCCGGAATTCCTCCCCGCGCGATATCGGCGGCGGAGTAGCCGAGCTGCCTGAGCAGAGCGGAAGCTGCGCGGTAGCTCTCCGGATGCACGCTGGTCCCGTCCAGCGGCTCGCTTCCCCCGGTAACGCGAAGGAACCCGGCGCACTGTTCAAATGCCTTCGGGCCGAGCTTCGTCACTTTCTTCAGATCTTTCCGGCTGTCAAACCGCCCGTTTTCTTCCCGCCAGGCCACGATGTTCTTCGCCACCGTCTTGCTGATTCCCGAGATATACTCCAGCAGAGCAGCGGAAGCCGTATTCAGGTCCACACCAACCTGATTGACGCAGGATTCCACGACGCCGCTCAGCGCTTCTCCCAGCTTCTTCTGATCCATATCGTGCTGATACTGACCGACCCCAATGCTCCTGGGATCAATCTTGACCAGTTCCGCCAGAGGATCCTGCAGCCGGCGGGCAATCGACGCCGCGCTCCGCTGTCCCACATCAAATTCCGGGAATTCTTCTGTCGCAAGTTCACTGGCGGAATACACCGAGGCTCCCGCCTCACTCACGATCACGTACTGGACCTTTTCCGGAATCCTGTGCAGGAAATCTGCGATGATCTTCTCCGATTCCCGCGAGGCGGTTCCATTGCCCAGGGAGATCAGAGTGATGTGATACTTCTGGATCAGCCCGTGCAGTTCCCTCTCGGATTCCGCCACCCGGTTCTGCGGTGCCGTCGGGTAGATCACCTTCGTGTCCAGAACCTTGCCGGAAGGATCTACGACAGCGAGCTTGCAGCCGGTCCGGAAGGCAGGATCCCAGCCCAGGACAGTCTGTCCGGTAATCGGCGGCTGCATCAGAAGCTGCTCGAGATTCCTGCCGAACACACGAATCGCACCCTCCTGCGCGGACTCCGTCATCTCCCGGCGGATATCCCGCTCAATGGCCGGGCGAAGCAGCCGGCGCCAGGCGTCCTCTGCCGCTTTGGTCAGACAGGGATCCGTGTACTCGTTCTGTTTCGGCATCAGCTTCGACTTAAGATAGCGGAGCGCCGCGTCTTCATCCATATCGACGCGCACGGTGAGAATTTTCTCCTTCTCTCCGCGGTCCAGCGCGAGCACCCGGTGGCCACTCGTCCGTCGCACACTGTCATGATAATGATAGTAATTCTCATAGACTGAGGATTGCTCCGGTTTCTTCGCCTCAGCGATCACGTCGCCGCAGTTTTTCATGGCATCTCGAAGGAATGCGCGGCAGGAGGCATCTTCGGATACGGTCTCTGCGATAATGTCGCAGGCGCCGGCCAGTGCGGCGCCCGCATCCGGAACCTCTTTCTCCGCATTGACATATTCTGCCGCGATCTCTTCCATCGGCCGGTCCGCCGACTGGCTGAGGAGGATATCCGCCAGAGATCCCAGGCCGCGCTCTTTGGCCACCGAGGCGCGGGTCTTCCTCTTCTTCTTATACGGAAGGTACAGATCTTCCACCGCGACAAGCGTCTCTGCCTGCTCCACCTTCTTCTTCAGTTCCGGCGTCAGAGCACCTTCTTCTGCAATGCGGGCGAGCACCTGCGATTTCCGCTCCTCGAGACCGCGCAGATAGCGCAGCCGCTCATCCAGGCGGCGCAGAACCTCGTCATTCAGCGATCCCGTAACTTCCTTGCGGTACCGGGCGATAAAGGGGATGGTACATCCCTCGTCAATCAGCCGGACGGCTGCTGCCACCTGCTGCGGCTGGACGTCCAGTTCTTCAGCAATCTTCTCCGTAATCTCCATGCTGCCTCCCGTTTCGGCGAATGAAAACGACCGGACACAGCCCGGCTGTCCGGGCTGTGTCCGGCCTGATCGGATTCTCGCTGCTTACATCTGCACGCGAAGGCTGTGCTTCACCCCTGCGCGCGCCGCCTTCTGAACGAATGTTCTCTCCGGGAGGACGGGAGTGAGATACCCGCACTCCCCCTCAACCTTAGCGTTGATCTTCAGCGCTCCGGGAAATTCCTCTTCAAACCGCGCAGCGTCTTTTTCGGCGACCCGGGCGAGATACTGATGATCCGTATCTCCGATGTCCGCGAGTTCCTGTTTCTCGCTGCTCCATCCCTCATATACCGTAACGCCCGGATTCTTCACGGCCATAACAACATCCGCCGTCACCGCACTGGCGGTCGCTTCCTTTCCGGCGCCGCGGCCATAGAACATCAGATCATCCACCATGTTACCGTGAACCATGATGCCGTTGAACACGTCATTCACCGCATAGAGCAGATGCTCCGGGCGCACGAGAAACGGCGCTACCATCGCATAAACCTTGTCTCCCTCTTTCCATCCGTCAGCCAGGAGCTTGATCTTCCAGCCGCCCAGCGCTTTCGCATAGGCAAAATCTTCTCTGGTGATCCGGGTAATCCCTTCTGTGTAGATATCCTCGAAGTCCACCCTCTTGCCGAGGACAAGGGAGAGGAGAATGGCAATCTTGCGGCATGCGTCGTAACCCTCGACATCGGCCTCCGGCTTTTTCTCTGCGAAGCCGCAGTCCTGCGCTTCCTTCAGCGCTGCCTCAAAGCTGGTTCCCTCGCGTTCCATCTTGGTCAGGATATAGTTCGTCGTCCCGTTCAGGATTCCGTTGACTTCTTCGATATCATCGGCAGTCAGGCAGGTGAGCAGCGGGCGGATAATCGGGATTCCGCCGCCAACACTGGCCTCAAAGAAGAAGTTTACATGAGTCTCCCGGGCCAGTGCCATCAGCTCGGCTCCCTTCTTCGCAACCAGCTCCTTGTTGGAGGTCGCCACGCTCTTGCCGGCCGCCAGCGCCTTACTCACGAAGGTATACGCCGGTTCCACTCCTCCCATGGTCTCAACAACGACCTTCACCTCGGGGTCATCCAGAATCACGGAGACATCATGAACCAGCACCTTCTCCACCGGCTGCCCCGGGAAATTCCGCAGGTCGAGAACGTACTTTACGTGAAGTGCATCGCCGGCATTCTTCCGGATGATGTCCGAATTCGTCTCCACGACCTCGTAAACTCCGGAACCAATCGTGCCGTAACCCATTATCGCGATCTCAGTCATATCTTTCCGTTCTCCTTTTTCTGGCGGCTTCGCGCAGCCGCACTCCTGCTGCTGCCGGCATCCGCTTTGGTTCCTGCGGCCCGCAGATGTTCCGCTTCTTCGCGCTGTCATTTCCGCTTTGTTAAGTTCTTATGTCTGTCTGCTGCCAGCGGGCTCTCTTCCTGACGCAGCGGCAGGATCAGGCCTCCTTCGGCTTGTCACTGCCCAGGCTCTGCCATTTCAGATATCCATTGATAAACAGGTCGATTTCTCCATCGAGGACGGCGTTGACGTTGCTGGTCTCCACCTCCGTCCGCAGATCCTTCACCATCGTGTATGGCTGAAGGACATAGGAGCGGATCTGGCGGCCCCAGCCGATCTCCGACTGCTCTCCGCGGATTCCGGCTTCCTTCTCCCGGTTTTCCTGTTCCTTCAGCAGATACAGCTTCGCCTTCAGCATCTGCATGGCCTTGTCTTTGTTCTGATGCTGCGAGCGTTCATTCTGGCACTGCACGACGATTCCCGTCGGAAAATGGGTGATCCGGATGGCGGAGGAGGTCTTGTTGATGTGCTGTCCGCCGGCACCAGAGGACCGGTAGGTATCGATTCGGATATCCTCGTCACGCACTTCCACATCGAGATCTTCCTCGATATCCGGCATTACATCGCAGGATACGAAGGAGGTCTGTCGCTTGCCGTTCGCGTTGAAGGGAGAAATCCGCACGAGACGGTGTACACCATGCTCGGACTTCAGCAGGCCGTAGGCATTCTCTCCGTTGACCTGAAATGTCACGGACTTGATGCCGGCTTCGTCGCCGTCAAGATAATCAATGGTCTCAACGTCGAATCCCTTCTTGTCCGCCCACCTCGTATACATCCGGTACAGCATGCCGGCCCAGTCACAGGACTCCGTGCCGCCGGCACCTGCGTGAATGGTCAGGATCGCATTGTCCGAATCATAGGGACCGGACAGCAGCGTCGTGATGCGCAGGTCATCCAGTTTTTTCTTGTACTCCTCCAGGTCATTGCTGATCTCTTCAAGCAGGGAACTGTCATCCTCTTCATCCGCCATCTCGATCAGAACCCCGATGTCATCATACGCGCTCTTAAGAGAATTGTACTCTTCCACCGTATCCTTCAGGTTCTTGAGCTCCTGCATGGTCCGGGTGCCCTTCTCGGCATCATCCCAGAATCCCGGCTCCTCCATGCTCATCTCCAGCTCCCGGATTCGGTTTTCCTTATTCGTAAGATCCAGCGAATCGTGGACCTCTTTCAGCGGTTCTGCCGTTGCCGCCAGATCCTGTTTATACTGATCCAGTTCTATCATGATAACTCCCTACTATACTTCGTTCTCTCCGGCGAAGCGCCCATTCCGATACCGCGGAGGACTGCCGGATCAGGCGCGCCTTCCGTGGCAGTTCTTGTACTTTTTGCCGGAACCGCAGGGGCACGGATCGTTCGGATAGATCTTCTTCGCCTCTCTGCGCTTCGGCTCAGGGGCGCTGGTGTCATCGCGGTTTGTGCTCGTCGGCACGGCGACCTCCTCACGCTCCACCTTCTGCTCCACGCGGATATGCATCAGCACGCGGACCGTATCTTCCTTCACCGACTGCGTCATGCTCTCGAACATGTCATAGCCGATTCTCTTATACTCGACAAGCGGATCCTTCTGGCCGTAAGCCTGGAGGCCGATACCCTCCCGGAGCTGATCCATGTCGTCGATGTGCGCCATCCACTTCTGGTCGATGACGCGGAGCAGAACCACCCGCTCCAGTTCCCGGATCTGCTCCGGATCCGGGAAGTCGGATTCCTTCTGCTCGTAGAGATGTACTGCCTTCTCCTTGATGAGCTGCACCATGTCATTGCGGTGGAAGGACTTCTTCTGCTCATCCGTAAGGCGAATCAGGCCGAGTGGAATCACCGGCTGCAGCAGCTCGTTGAATTCCGTCATGTTCCAGTCTTCGGCTGCGACCTCATCGGAAATACACGAATCCACAATGCTTTCCGCCACATCGTTGATGAAACCGATGATCACGCTGCGCATATTCTCACCGTCGAGGACGCGGCGCCGCTCGCCGTAAATGATCTCGCGCTGCTCGTTCATAACTTCATCGTATTCCAGCACGTTCTTGCGGATACCGAAGTTATTGCCCTCAATCCTCTTCTGCGCGCGCTCAATCGATTTGGTCAGCATCTTGTGGTGCAGCGGTTCATCCTCCGGTACATCCAGACGGTTGAAAATTGCCATCGCGTTATCACTGATGAACAGACGCAGAAGATCATCCTCCAGGGAGAGGAAGAACTGCGATTCACCAGGATCGCCCTGACGGCCGGAACGGCCGCGCAGCTGGTTGTCAATCCGGCGGGACTCATGCCGCTCCGTGCCGATGACCTTCAGGCCGCCGGCCGCTCTCGCCTCATCATCCAGCTTGATATCCGTGCCTCGGCCGGCCATGTTCGTCGCGATGGTCACCGCACCGTGCCGTCCGGCATCAGCAATGATCTGGGCTTCGAGCTCATGGTACTTCGCGTTCAGCACATTGTGCTGGATGCCGCGTTTTGCAAGCAGGCCGGAGAGTTCCTCCGATGCCTCAATGGTAATCGTGCCGACAAGAACCGGCTGTCCTTTCTCATGCGCCGCCACAATCGCCTCCACGATCGCGTTCAGCTTCGCCCGCCGCGTCTTGAATACGACATCATTGAGGTCTTTCCGGATCACCGGGCGGTTCGTGGGAATCTCTACGACGTCCATTCCGTAGATATCCCGGAATTCCTTCTCCTCTGTCATGGCAGTACCGGTCATACCGGCCTTCTTCTCGAATTTGTTGAAGAAATTCTGGAACGTGATCGTCGCCAGAGTCTGGCTCTCACGCTTGACCTTGACGTGCTCCTTCGCCTCAATGGCCTGGTGCAGGCCATCGCTGTAGCGACGCCCTGGCATGATGCGGCCCGTGAATTCATCCACAATCAGGACCTCATCGTCCTTGACGACGTAATCCTTGTCGCGGAACATCAGATAATTGGCGCGGAGGGCCAGAATCATGTTGTGCTGAATCTCAATGTTCTCCGGATCTGCCAGATTGTCAATCTTGAAGAAATTCTCTACCTTCCGGACACCTTCCGCCGTGAGATTGACCTGCTTCTCCTTTTCATTGACCACAAAGTCGCCGGTCTCCTCGATCTCGGTGCCCATCATGGCATCCATCTTCGTGAGCTCGGTCGCCTCGCCTTTCTTCATCCTCCGTGCCAGATAGTCGCAGATCTCATAATATTTCGTCGATTTGCTGCTCTGACCGGAGATAATCAGCGGCGTACGGGCTTCATCAATGAGAACCGAGTCGACCTCATCGACGATGGCATAGTGCAGGTCCCGGAGCACCAGCTGCTCCTTGTAGATGACCATGTTATCCCGAAGGTAATCGAATCCGAGTTCATTGTTCGTGACATAGGTGATATCACAATTGTAGGCGGCCCGTCTCTCCTCCGGCGTCATGCTGTTCAGAACCACTCCGACCGTCAGACCGAGGAAACGGTGAATGGAGCCCATCCACTCGGCGTCACGCTTCGCCAGGTAATCATTGACCGTGACGATGTGAACCCCCTTGCCGTCCAGCGCGTTCAGATAGGCCGGAAGCGTGGCGACAAGCGTCTTTCCTTCACCGGTCTTCATCTCGGCGATTCTGCCCTGATGGAGAACAATGCCGCCAATCAGCTGCACCGGATAATGCTCCATGTTCAGTGTGCGGCGAGCGCCCTCGCGGACCACCGCGTAAGCCTCCGGCAGGAGAGAATCAAGAGATTCCCCTTCCTCCTGACGGCGCCGCTGAAATACTCTCGTCTTTTCGCGGAGCTGATCATCGGTAAGCGCCATCATCTCGTCCCGATAGCTCTCAATCTTCCGAACCGTCGGCATAATCTTCCGGATGACACGAGAGCTCTTCGTTCCGAATATCTTCTGCGCAAGATCCATATCTGCATGATCTCCTAATCTGTGTAATATTCATATATTGGCAGTGAGCCAAACTATATTCTAACATCTTGCTAACATGAGCGCAACCCGCATTTTCCGCGCGGAATGCAAGGTTCTGCGCGAATCATCCGGCGCCGGCAGATCTTCTACCATAAAATGATTACAGTCGTCCGCTCTGATTCAGAAGTGGCAGCATCCGGCCTGTCCGCATTTTACGCATTCTTATTGTTTTTTTTACGATCTATGATAAAATCTAGTTGTGAGGTTTTCAGATATTGAAAATATTTATCTGAATACTTTGCCAATACATCGCGCGCTTCGGTGCGTGGAGCAGAAAAGGAGCTGATGTGTATGCGTTTTACAATCACCGGCAGAAACATGAATGTGTCCGAACGTCTGCAGGACCGGGTGACATCCAAGCTTTCTAAACTGGAGAGATATTTTCGGGAGGATCAGCAGATTCTGGTCACCTTGAGCACAGAAAAAGATCAGAAGAAGATCGAGGTGACCATCCCGATCAAGGGGACGACAATCCGCGCAGAAGAATCCAGCGAGGACATGTTCACCTCCATTGATATGGTTGAAGAAACCATCGTCCGGCAGGTGGACCGGCACAAGAGCCGGCTCATTGACCGTTATCAGTCCGGTTTCAATCCGCAGTACATCGAGGAGGAGCCGGTCGATGAAGCTCCAGAGGACGATCTCGAGATCGTCCGCACCAAGCACTTCGCACTGAAGCCGATGGATCCAGAAGAAGCCTGCCTCCAGATGGATATGCTGGGACATAACTTCTTCATCTTCAAAAACATGGAAAGCGGCCAGACCGCTGTCGTATACAAGAGAAAGAACAACTCCTACGGCCTCATCGAGCCGCAGGAATAAGGCTTCAACCCAACACAAAAGACCGGCCGCAAAGCCGGTCTTTTTTCTTTCCGGTGACGTCAGTCCGCCTTCAGGAACTCGATCAGGGGATAGTTGATGATGCCGCCCTTGTTGACCTTCGTCTCGGG
>CADBOY010000238.1 GCA_902796405.1 uncultured Lachnospiraceae bacterium
GTCGTGACGATACCCTCCCTCCGTCTTCTCTGCACAGCGAAAATAGGCGCCGGCTTCTTCCGGCTTCAGTTTCAAAGACTCAATGAACGGCGCAGACTCCTGCGGGTCATCCGTCTGATAAGTATCCGGAAGTTCGATGTCCGCCACCAGCTTCCGGTGCTTCTGCACAGCCTCATAGAGCAGGTAGTTATCCGGCATGTGATTCTCATAAGTCAGGTTGAGCCAGGAAAGATAAGGGTGGCGGTACATCGGTTTGCGCGCAAACTCATACCTCATGGACACATCCCCGAGCGGAGTCAGGCGGTCCACTTCAATCCGGTCCTTATGGACATATTTCACGAATTTCCAGCCATCTTTCGTCTCACTGAGAACGATGCCCTGCTTTCCATTATCATCCATGGCGATCTCCATCCTCCGCCACCGGCCCGGATTCTGCCGTCCGGCAGGCGGCTGTTTACTCTCTGTTCGCAAAAAGCCGGATTAATGCAACACCACCGGCTTTTGTCTCTATTATAAGTGCGGTTTTCTGAGATTTCAACCAGAACAGAAATGGCACGGACCGGCGGCCGCATATCTTATGTCTTTTTATCAGCCCGGTCAGTTTGCAGAGGAGAAACCGATGTGTTCACTTATGCCTGCTTCAGGAACTCCGTCAGTTCCTCCTTCCGGGCGTTGAAATCTTTGATTCCGAGGTCATACAGCGCCTGATTTTCCTCTTCGTTCATGGCATAGGTGCTCATTGGAAGATGCTCACTCGGCGCAAACACAAACACTTTCCCCATCTCTTCCAGGCGGTACATCAGTCCCTGGCTGTGGCGGTACATATGATGCCGGTTGTTCAGATCCCGGACCACATTCGGATACCTCCAGCACGCCACCGTATAGAACGCCCGGTGGCCCTCCGGACCTTTGACGAAGTCCCGCGGCTTTGACGTGATCACAACCACCCGCCGGCAACCCCGCTTGAACGCGCGCTTTACCGGGATCGAATCCGACACGCCCCCGTCGAAGTACTTCCTGCCTCCCACCGTCACCGGATGGCAGACTGCCGGAAGCGCACAGGAAGCCATGATCATGCTGTAGTCGTCCTTCGGCATCGTCTTCCCGTCAAAGTAATGCGGCAGCCCGGTTTTCGCATCCGTGGCCACAATCTCATATTCTGCGGGATTTTGGACGAGTGCCTCCCAGTCGATCGGATCCTTGCCGTCTGAGTTGGAAAGCGTGCGGTAGATGTATTCCAGATTGAACAGATTGCCGCTGTCTTTCAGGGCTCCCTTCCCGAAATACTGAGGATCATGAATATGTTCCGTGTAAAAGCGGAGGTTTCGCCCTTTCTGGCCGCCCAGATAGGAGGCAACATTCGCCGATCCCGCCGATACACCGCTGCAATAATCAAATGTGATGCCCTGATCCAGGAACTCATCAAGGATTCCTGCACTATAGGCACATTTCATACCGCCGCCTTCAACAACCAGTCCTGTCTTTCCCATATTTCCTCGTTTTCTGAACCGATAAACATTCTGAATCGATCAATCGGCTTCCCGAAAGAACCCTCTTCAGAGAAAACTGCTTTTTTAATGTAACATTTCCTTTTACACAAGTACAATATACGATTACGCGCATCTGTTCATTGATCCGGCTTTCCTGCAGTGCCGCAGCAAAGCAAAAGCAGCGCGCTGTATGGGAAAGATTCGTCAGCGCGGAAAACAGAAAGCCGCTGCTAAAAGAAGGCTGAAAGGCGGTGGAAATGATCCGCTGACCCGGTCCACGGCGAGCCCCATCAGGCGCCACTGACTTTCGAAACAAAAAACTCCGCCCGGCGTTTTTGCGCCAGGCGGAACCGATTTCTCTCCATCAGACCGTACTGAATGCCGGCCAGTATCTCAGGCAGACATAGGCAAGCAGAGTCATCAGAACGATGACCATCACCGTCATCTTCCATCCGACCCGGAACATGTACTTCGGGCTAAGACCATATCCGACCGGAATGGCCCGGATCGAAGTCGGAAGCATATAGGACAGATTGACGCCGATTGAGGCGATGTAGATATAGGGAACCGGGTTCAGCCCAAGTCCCTGTACGATCGAGATGACAATCGGCATAGCGATGGCGGCCGTTGCCGTATTCGACGTGATATCTGACAGAATGACGGTCAGGGAAACGATCACCAGTACCGTGACAAAGCCGCCATTAAGACCAAGCGACACCACAATATTGCCCAGATCTTCCGCAGCGCCGGACTCATTGACCAGCGTTCCCGCCGCAAGGCCACCCGCAAAGATGTAGATCAGCTCCCAGATGATCTTCGTCTGCACGTTCTTCCAGCGGATCAGGCGGGAACCGTCTTTCCTTGTGATCAAAAATGCGAGTATGGAGCAGATGATGAACGAGTAGGCCGGTTTCAGTCCCGGAAGCAGGTTCTGGTAAAACTGGCGGGTAAAGGAGAGAACCGTCGCGATGAGGAACATGGTCAGAGATGCCTTTTCCTCGAAGCTCATCGGCGGCATCTGACTGAACTGTTCCCGGAAATACACACCGGAAACGCCAAGGTTCTGTCCCTTATCCACATCACGGGTCAGCACAAAGATGTTGCTGACAACCAGAACGATCATAAACGGAAGGAAACGGATCACCCAGTCCACATAGATGTATTCCTTCCCGGTCACCTGCTGCAGATAGTCGACGGTGACGAGATTCATTGCTCCGCCGAGCGGCGATGCCAGACCGCCGACTCCTGTCGCATAGGCGATCGTGAGCAGCAGTTTCGAACCGATCTTGCTGTGCTCAATGTCGCCTTCCCCGACGAATTTCAGCATAGCGACCGCAATCGGCGTGATTGTCGCACAGACTACCGCGTTCGGAAGGACGGCAGAGAGTACCGCGGAGAGGAGAAACCAGAACACCAGCTGCTGCCGGAAATTATCGCCGATAAAGCCAAGAAGCCGCGCTGCGATCCGGCGGTCCAGCCCGGTTTCCTCCCAGGTGACCGTAAGAATCGATGCACCGAGCAGAAGCAGTACGGTCTCCGACGCATAATTGGCGACCACCTCCGACATGTCGACCATCTGAAACAGGGCGTTCAGCGCAATCGGCAGAAATGCGGTGACCGCGTAATCAATCGGACCGGTAACCCACCAGTATGCCATCCAGGCGATGGTTCCAATGGCCTCCCGGCTGGCGGCTTCCGCAAAAACGGACTGCGGAAGCAGAAGCGTGCAGAGCACGAACAGCAGCGGTCCGATCAGCAGGTTGATCTGTCTTGATTTTCCCTTCACAGCATATTCCTCCTGTTCCCGGGGATTGATGTTCCATTGGAATATTTCGGACTTCACCGATTCCCAGGGATTTTCGTTATATTCGGATATTACGAACCTCACCAATTATAATATGCTGATGATGATTATCAAGACAATTTTTGTTTTGCATTTCTTTTGCCAGCATAAGCGTTTATTTATGCTGGAAGAATGACGGCGTCAGTGCGCTCCGGCTTGCGCTTGCTGGCTCTCCGTTTTTCCTGTGCCGAGCTCACGATAGGTCCGGACAATGAGATACACCGCAATCACCGCGGTCAGGATATCCGAAACTGGCATGGAATACAGCACACCGTTCAGGCCAAAGAACCGGGGAAGAAGGAGAGCGAATCCCACGCCGAATACCACCTCTCGGACCACAGAGAGCATCGTCGATGCCGCAGCCTTGCCCATTGCCTGAAGGAAGATGAAGCAGGCCTTATTGATGCAGGCCAGCACGATCATGCAGAGATAGGTCTGGAAGGCCCGAACGGCGAAATCCGTGTAGTAGCTGCTCTCATTGGCCGCTCCGAATATGGCAATAAGCTGATGCGGGAAGAATTCCACGATGACAAGAGCGACAGCCCCGATCAGTGCCTCCGTCAGTAGCAGTCGGGAGAACAGTTCCCGTACACGATCATTCTTCCGCGCCCCCATATTGTAGCCGACAACCGGAATGCAGCCTGCCGCCGTTCCTACGACATTCGAGATCACGATCTGGAAAAACTTCATGACAATACCGACAACCGCCATCGGGATCTGCGCGTACTCCGCCAGCCCGAATACAGGATCCATTGCGCCATACTTGCGGATCATATTGTTGATTGCCGCCATTGCGGCAACCAGCGAGATCTGGGAAAGAAAGCTTGTGATTCCGAGCGGCAGCATCCTGCTGAGGATCTCCCCGCGCAGCCGCAGTCCGGAAACGGCGAGCTTCAGCGTCTTCATATGGAGCAGATACCACACGGCAAGGACGGCCGTGATCACCTGTCCAATGACTGTCGCCACAGCGGCTCCCATCATGCCAAGATGCATCGGGAAGATGAAAATCGGGTCCAGGATGATGTTGGCAATCGCGCCGGCCAGAGTGGATACCATCGCAAACCGCGGGCTGCCGTCAGCACGAATGACCGGATTCATGGCCTGACCGAACATATAGAACGGGATGCCAAGAGTAATATAGAAGAAATACTCCTTCGAACAGGCGTACGTTTCTTCATTGACTATTCCTCCGAACAGAGAAATGATGGGATCCTGCAGGATCAGATAGATCGCTGTCAGAATGAAGCTGACCAGAAGAGCCAGGACAACCGCGTTGCCCACGCTGCGGTCCGCTTCTTCTTTCCCTCCGCGTCCGAGACAGATGCTGACGAACGCGCAGCAGCCATCACCAATCATGACGGCAAATGCCAGTGCAACTACTGTCAGCGGATAGACAACCGTATTCGCCGCATTGCCATAAGACCCCAGATAAGAGGCGTTGGCAATAAAGATCTGATCCACAATATTATAGAGAGCCGCAACCAGCAGAGAAATCACGCAGGGCACGGCGTACTTTCTCATAAGCTTACCGATTGACTCAGTTCCCAGAAACTGATTTGACTGTTCCATGTACTCACCTTCCTGATGGAATCCATAAAAAAACAGCGTGAACCTTCCGCTGGATTTACGCCGGACGGCCACACGCTGATTTCAGTTACCTTATCATAATCATAAAAAACGTGCTGCTGATACGCAACCGGAATTACGCCCTCAGCAACACGTTGTGACTACATTATATGAAATTCTGCAGGAAAATTCAAAGGCATATTTCTGCGAAATTTGTCAAAAATCCCGTGCAATCCACCTTCACGGCCAATGATCCGGTGTCTGGCCGGCTCCGATGTCCGCGTCAGGCTCCGTATTTCTCCTTGACGATCTTCACGATCTCATTGACATAGTCGCGGCATGTATCCTCATTCTCAGCTTCCACCATCACGCGGACCAGCGGCTCCGTTCCGGACTCACGAACCAGAATCCGGCCCGAATCTCCGAGCTTCTCCGCCACCTGATCTACTGCCGCAAGGATCTCTTGGTCCTTCATCGCCGCGGCCTTGTCGCTGACCTTCACATTCACCAGAACCTGCGGATAGATCTTCAGGTTCTCATAGAGCTTGCTGAGCGGCATCTTCTTCGCCATCATGACTTCCATGATCTTCAGACTCGTCAGGATGCCGTCGCCCGTAGAAGCGTATTTCGTGAAGATGATATGTCCGCTCTGCTCTCCGCCAAGGCGGCAGCCGTGCTTCTGCATGTATTCGTAGACGTATTTATCTCCGACCTTCGTCTTCGCGTAACCAATGCCGCACTCATCGAAAGCCTTGTACAGACCAAAGTTGGACATCACCGTGGTGACGACTGTATTCGTGAGGAGTTTTCCTCTCTCCTTCATATACCTTCCATAAATATAGAGAATGTGATCACCGGTCACCACATTTCCCTTCTCATCCACGCACAGGCAGCGGTCAGCATCGCCATCGTAGGCGAATCCGACATCCAGCTTGTGTTCTCTCACATAGGCGCGAAGGCCCTCAATATGCGTGGAACCCGCATTCTCATTGATATTCAGGCCATTCGGTTCCGCATTGATGACATAAGTCTGCGCGCCAAGCGCATCGAACACGGACTTGGCAATATTCCAGGCACTGCCATTCGCGCAGTCCAGGCCGACCTTCATCCCCTTGAAGCTGTAGATGCCGAGCGAGATCAGATAACCGATGTAGCGGTTGCGGCCGGCAACATAGTCCACTGTCTTTCCGATTGCATCCCGCTTTGCGAACGGGACCTCCGGCCAGGCTTTCCCGTACACACGCAGATTTCCATCCAGGTAATCCTCCACGAGGCCAATCGTCTTCTCGTCCATCTTCTCACCGAAGTGGTTGATCAGCTTGATGCCGTTATCGTAGTAGGGATTGTGGCTGGCCGAAA
>CADBOY010000239.1 GCA_902796405.1 uncultured Lachnospiraceae bacterium
CGGGATGGACGCCGGAGGAACTTTCAAAACCGCAGATTTTCATCGAGAGCACATTCGGGGACAGTCACCCCGGGTCCGGCCACCTCGACAAGCTGGTCGAAGCGGCAAGAGAAGGCATTCAGGAAGCCGGTGGTCATGGCGCCCGCTACTTCTGCACCGATATGTGCGATGGCGAGAGCCAGGGAATGGACGGCATCAATTACTCTCTGGCCAGCCGCGAGATGATCGCCAATATGATCGAAATTCAGGCGAATGCCACGCCGTTCGATGCCGGCGTATTCATCGCAAGCTGCGACAAGGGAATGCCCGGGAACCTGATCGGGCTGGCCCGCGTGAATATTCCCTCCGTCGTCGTGACGGGCGGCACGATGGCTGCCGGTCCGGATATGCTGACGCTCGAACAGCTCGGTATGTATTCCGCCATGTATGAGCGCGGAGAGATCACCGAGGAAAAGCTGAACTGGGCCAAGCACAACGCCTGCCCCAGCTGCGGTGCATGTTCCTTCATCGGAACGGCTTCTACCATGCAGATCATGGCGGAAGCGCTCGGGCTCACTCTTCCCGGCAGTGCCCTCCTTCCGGCTACCAGCCCGGACCTGATCCGCTTTGCGCGGCGCGCCGGTGCGCTCGCCGTGAAGCTCGCTTCCATGGATCATATGCGTCCCTCGGACATCGTCACGATGGACAGCTTTGAAAACGCGATTCTGGTTCACGCTGCCATCTCCGGCTCCACGAACTGTTTGCTGCATCTGCCGGCCATCGCACACGAATTCGGGCTGGAGATCACCGGGGATACCTTCGACCGCCTGCACCGCGGTGCGCACTATCTGCTGGATGTCCGCCCGGCAGGAAGATGGCCCGCCGAGTTCTTCTATTATGCGGGCGGCGTTCCCGCCATCATGGAAGAGATCCGAAGCGTCCTTCACCTGGATGCCATGACAGTGACCGGCAAGACGCTCGGCGAAAATCTGGATGAGCTGAAGCAGAACGGCTATTACGAGAACTGCCAGAGATGGCTGGAACAGGCGAACGAGAAATACCACATCCATCTCACCCGGGAAGACATTATCCGGCCATACGACCGGCCTCTTGGGGAAAATGGCTCTGTCGCCGTGCTGAAGGGGAATCTGGCGCCCGAAGGAGCAGTCATCAAGCACACGGCCTGCCCGAAGGAGATGTTCGAGGCTGTCCTCCGTGCCCGCCCGTTCGACTCCGAAGAGGAATGCATCGACGCGGTTCTCCATCACCGCGTAAGTCCGGGCGACGCCGTATTCATTCGCTACGAAGGGCCGAAAGGCAGCGGTATGCCCGAGATGTTCTATACCTCGGAAGCCATTTCCTCGGACAAGGAACTGGGGAAGACCATCGCTCTGATTACGGACGGCCGCTTCTCCGGCGCATCCACCGGCCCCGTGATCGGTCACTGCAGCCCGGAGGCGCAGGCCGGCGGGCCCATCGCGCTGGTAGAGGAGAATGATCTGATTCACCTTGACGTAAAGCAGCGAGTTCTGGAGATCGTCGGAGTAAACGGTGAGCGGAAATCTCCGGAGGAGATCGATGCAATTCTGAAGGAGCGAAAGAAGAAATGGCAGCCTAAGCCCGCGAAGTACCGGAAGGGCGTTCTTCGCCTGTTCTCGGAGCTTGCTGCTTCCCCGATGAAGGGAGCCTATCTGGAGTATGACCCGTCCTGATGCGGCGCGGAACCAATGATTGGCACCCCATGGCAAAGATCTGCTCTCCGAATTAACAATCTGCTCACCCGCACTCCATGAAAATGGCACATCCTCCTTGACGCTGCGCGGAACAAAACGCTCCGCCGGCATCGGGAAATGAACCTCCTGCCGGGTTGCATAAATCCGGCAGTTTGGCTATCATGAAACAGTCAGCGGAAGAAAGATCTGCTGGGTACATCGGGAAATTTCATCAAGTAAGAGGTGAAATTCCGACAAAGGCGGAAAAACCTTCACTGGAACAGGATTTCGCTGGAGCACCAGGATAGAAGGGAAATTCTGACAGATACGAAAGAATTTTCGCCAGGTACGAAAGGAAATTCCACAGAATACGGAAGGAGATTCTCTTGGAAGTAACGGAAAAAGACAGGATGGAAGGAAGTGTCCATCTCTCGGCAGATGGCCGGGCCGTCGAGATCATCGACCAGACTCAGCTGCCGAACCGGCACATCCTGCTGCAGCTGACCACGGTAGATGAGATGTACGATGCCATCCGCCGGCTGGCGGTGCGCGGGGCACCCGCCATCGGCATCTGTGCCGGTTATTCGATGTATGTCCTCTCTCTGGGACAGGAATCCGGGAATTATGGCTCATTTCTTCGGAATATGACAGCATACGGCGAGAAACTGATCTCTTCTCGGCCTACCGCCGTCAATCTGAGCTGGGCTGTCAGGCGGATGCTCCGCCTGATAGAGACGCATTCCGGGACGCCGGTGCACGAGCTGATCGGTCTGCTGCACGACGAGGCGATCGCCATTCACACCGAGGACATCGAGATGTGCTACCGCATCGCGGAGTACGGTCTGTCCCTGGTGAAGCCGGGGGACGGCATTCTCACGCACTGCAATGCGGGGCCGCTCGCGACGAGCAAATACGGCACCGCCACCGGTCCGATCTTTCTCGGCCATGAGCGCGGCATCGATTTTCATGTTTTCTCCGATGAGACCCGCCCGCTGCTTCAGGGTGCCAGGCTGACCTCCTATGAGCTGCAGCGTGCCGGCATTGACGTCACCCTCATCTGTGACAACATGGCCTCGATGGTGATGAAGAACGGATGGGTGCAGGCGGTCTTCGTCGGCTGCGACCGTATCGCCGCAAACGGAGATTTTGCCAACAAGATCGGCACTTCCGGCGTCGCGATTCTCGCGAAGCACTACGGAATCCCGTTCTACACACTTGGCCCGCGCTCGACGATCGATCTCTCCACTCCGACCGGCGATGAGATTAACATCGAGCTCCGTAACCCCGACGAGATCAAGACCATGTGGTACAAGGAACCGATGGCTCTGCCAGAGGTCAAGTGCTACAACCCCTCCTTTGACGTCACGGACCACAGTCTGGTAACGGCCATCGTCACCGACCGGGGAATCGTATATCCGCCATTCGAGGAAAATCTCCGCAAGATCATGGAAGACAAAGAATAAGAAGACCGTATCCGGTCTTCCTGACTGAACGATATTCAGTAAACAACATGGGAGGAAACAAAGATGATGACTTCATCCCCTTCAGCCTGCATTGAGCTGAAAGAAGGCACACATGTCGCCAAAGTTGTCCTGATGCCCGGTGACCCGCTCCGCGCGAAATACATCGCCGACCACTATCTCAAGAACCCGGTGCTCTTCAACGATGTCCGGAATATGCTCGGATACACCGGCACCTATGAAGGAAAGGAAGTTTCCGTCATGGGGTCCGGCATGGGCGTGCCTTCGCTTGGCCTGTATGTACACGAGCTGTACCAGTTCTTCGGTGTAGAAGCTGTGATCCGCGTCGGCTCTGCCGGCGGTCTGCTGGACAGCGTCCACGTGCGCGACGTTCTGATCGCCATGTCCGCGTCGACCAATTCGGGCTACATGACCTCCTTTGATCTGCCCGGCTATCCGGCACCTACTGCTGACTACGGTATGCTGAAGACGGCCGTTGATGAAGCGGACAAGATGGGCGTGCACACCGCTGTCGGCAGTGTCTACACCTCCGACTTCTTCTATCATCCGGACAAGAAAGTCAACGAGAAAGCGCGCGCCATGGGACTCATGGCCGTGGAGATGGAGACCGCCGGTCTGTACCTGACGGCGATGGCCGACCACAAGAAGGCGCTCTCCATCCTGAGCATCTCCGATCACATCTTTACCGGAGAAGCCCTGTCCGCCGAGGAACGGCAGAACAGCTTCCATGAGATGATGGAGATCGCCCTGAAGACGGCCGTCCGCACCGAGGTATAATTCGGGAAGCAGCGACATGTCTGCCCGCCGGCTACGGATGCTATCGCCACGCGCGGCGCAGTTGATTGCAGCAAGAGCCCGCCGGCTACGAATGCTTCAACATCTGCGGCGAAGACAGAGACAGTACCATAAAACTGTACATGACAGAAAGAGAGCTGGTGTTTTCCGCATCAGCCCTCTCTTTATGTCATTTTCCGGCTCCTCTTCAGGCTCTTCGGAACAGCTTTCCGATGCCTTCGATGTAATGCCGGTTCGCGATATCCATCAGCGCCTCTACGGCGTAATTCTTCATCTGGCCATTGATCCGCATGGTAAACAGCGAGGAATCCGCGGCTGCCGCCAGGCTGAGCTGATAATTCGGATCCTTCTCATTGCCCGGATATTCCTTCAGGAGTTTTTTCCGCACCACATAGGAGACGAACTTTGCCGCATAAGAGCTCCTGCTGAGCTCCTGCAGCGTGCTGTCCATCGTGAACGTCCCCCGCGTCTGCGCTCTCTGCCGGATCTCATGGCCGATCAGGCGTTCAAACTCCCGGTGCGAAGGAACTCCCTTAAGATTCCGGTACCATGCCGGCAGTTTTCTCGGAACCGGAGCCTCCGTCTTGATGCGATTCTCCCGGCAGATGGTTCCGCAAAGAGGCAGATCATCACTTGCCCCGCCAACGCGGATTTTATAGACTCCCTCCGGCTCCGCGAAGCGCCTAAGACCGGCATCCCAGATCGCGAAGCTGCGGTACCCGAGGATGAATGTCACCATCCGGCTCTCTCCTGGGGCGAGTTCTACCCGGCGAAATGCCTGCAGTGACAGTACAGGCCGGCAGTAATCGTCCTTCGGCGGCTCCACATACAGCTGCACCACCTCAGCTCCTGGGCAGCTTCCTGTGTTGGTGACGCGAAATGTCACGCACGATCCCTCAATATCCAGATCACTGTACTCAAATGTAGTATAGGACAGACCGTGGCCGAAGGCATACCGGACCGGCACTTCCGCCGTCGCATAATAGCGGTATCCGACATAAAGTCCCTCCCGGTATTCCGCGTTGCGGCGCCCATGCGCGTAGTAGGAGGAACAGATGCAGTCCCGGTACCTGACCGGCCAGGTCTCCGCCAGCTTTCCAGAAGGGGAAACCCGCCCGAACAGCAGATCCGCTACAGCTTCCCCGCCGGCCTCTCCCGGAAGGCCCAGATACAGAATCGCCTTCACCTGGTCCACCCAGGGGATTTCCACCACGCCGCCGCTCATCAGAACGACCGCCGTGTCCGGGCATGCCGCGGCAGCAGCCGCAATCATCTCATTCATGCCCTCCGGCATCTTCATATTGTTCCGGTCAAAGCCCTCCGATTCATAAGATTCCGGCAACCCCGCGAATACAACTACCTTCTTCGCCTTCGCTGCCTTCTGGCGCAGCTCATCCAGAAGCGCCGCATCGGTCGTTCCGTCCTCGCGGCATCCCTGCGCGTACATCACGCCCGGGCAGCTGTCCAGAATCTCCGTTTTCTTCTTCGGATTGATGTGGCTGCTCCCGCCGCCCTGATACCGCATTTTCCGGGCCATGAAGCCGACAAACAGAATGCTCTCTGCCTCTTCTTCCGCCAGCGGAAGCATTCCGTCTTCATTCTTCATCAGCACCGCGCCTTCCTCCGCGGCACGGCGCGCGAGTTCATAATGCGCCTGCCAGTCCACCGGCGCAGCGATTTTCACGGCTTTCTGGCTCTTGTTCACGATTCCCAGGATCCGCATCACCGACCGGTCCACAAATTTCTCCTTCAGGACGCCCCGGCGGACCGACCGGACGGCTTCCTTCTCCATATATGCAGACCCGCCTGGCATCATCAGGTCACATCCGGCCCGGAACGCCAGAATCCGATTGTGCATACCGCCCCAGTCTGAGGTAACCATTCCCCGGAATCCCCACTCCCGGCGGAGAACCTGCGAAAGCAGGAGATCATTGTCCGAGCAGTGCACTCCATTGATCCGGTTATAGGCGCTCATCACGGCGGATGGCCGCCCTTCCTTCACCGCGATCTCAAATGGAGTCAGATAGATCTCCCGCAGCGTGCGGACATTGATGATGCTGTCAGAGGAAAAGCGTTTATACTCCTGGTTGTTGCACGCCATGTGTTTCAGGCAGGCAGAAACCCCGGTGCTCTCCACTCCCCGGATGTGCGCGCCACCGAGCCGGCCGGCCAGGACCGGATCCTCGGAAAAATACTCGAAATTCCGGCCGCAGAGCGGATTGCGCTTGATGTTCACGCCGGGGCCGAGAACCATTCCCACGCCAAATGACGCTGCTTCCTCTCCGATGGCGCGACCGATCTTCGTGAGAAGCTCCTGATCCCAGCTGCAGGCTGTCGTCACCGCCGGTGGAAAACAGGTCGCCGGCACCGATTCATTGATTCCCAGCATATCCGATGATTTCGGCTGTACCCGCAGTCCGTGCGGCCCATCGGACATCATGCTCTCCGGGATGCCGTACTGAGGGTAAGCTTTCGTATGCCAGTAATCCGCACCAGAGCAGAACGCCACCTTGTCTTCCAGTTTCATCTGACTTAGAATTTTCTTTCGATTCATCCACTCACCTCGTCCTTCCCCGACTCAAACACGGATTCTGCTCACATCTATTCCCTCGGCAGCGCCGTGAAGGCGCGGTCACGCTGCCGGACTTGCCCAAAGCAGTGCAGGGTTCTGCCTCATCAAGGGAAACCTTGCGATTTTGTGATTAATTATAACACAGCAGAGCCATTTTCCCTCTGATAAATATGCTAATTAAAACAATAATCTTGAACTGTATCATTGTTTTGATTACAGCAGAACATTTTCAGACAATTCATTTCCCCTCTGTTTTCCGCTCTGTGTACAGCGCAAAACAATCTTAGATCGATGCCAGCACAATGAACGCAGCAAACAGGGAATGCCAGTCTCTGTGGCCTGATTTGCCGAATCATAGCCCGATGCCTCCCGATACCTGTCGGATCGGACTGCATGCGGGCATAGAAAAAGAGCCCCTCTGCAGGAGCTCTTCCTGGTATCACATTTCTTAGGTTCTCATCCCGGCAGATCCGCCGCGTCGCCATCAGACAGCGGCAGTCTCCTTCTTCGCCGGAGCCTTCTCCGGCGTCTCTACGACCTCAAGGATCTGCATCGGACATGACTTCGCGCAGATACCACAGGCAATGCACTTGCTTGCCTTCTGATTCTCGGTGTCCAAAACCATAACCTGCATCGGGCAGGCACGCACGCAGTCACCGCAGCCCACACAGAGCTTCTTGTCGATGACATACACGCCCTTCTTGTTCCTGGAGATCGCGCCATGCTGGCAGGTACGCGCACATTTTCCGCACATGATGCAGGTCTTCGGCAGAGGCTTGTTGCTGTTCTTCACATCGCCGATAATCTGGATGCAGGACTTCGCCTGATCAAATACCTTATAAAATGCGTTGGAACAGGCCTGGACGCATTCCAGACAGCCCATGCACTTCGATTTGTCCGTCACCTTCAGCTTCTTCATGATGTTACCTCCTGGGTGT
The DNA here is from genome assembly GCA_902796405.1 of uncultured Lachnospiraceae bacterium. Lineage (GTDB taxonomy): Bacteria > Bacillota > Clostridia > Lachnospirales > Lachnospiraceae > UBA3305. The sequence continues at coordinate 7,478 of CADBOY010000239.1, forward strand.
ATTGAGCCCCGCGGTTCTGATCCGCCCTGCGGAAAAGCGCGGCTGGCAGCCCCTGTTTTCGTTCTTGCAGCCAGCCGGATTTTTCTTTCTGGAATCCGCGCTGTGAAAAAGAAAAAGGGCTTTTTATCAAATTATCATACACAGTATACTATATCCCCTGTGATAAGTCATTAACAATTTGTATTAGTTTAAGCTAATTGCTACAGGGTAATTCCGGTATCCTTTGCCGCGCTCCCGGCTCCCGGTATCAGGCACCCACTCCAACGGATTTTCCCCGGTCTGAGGCGCTCCCGCCCGGTTATCCCGGGAGCGGAAGCCGCACTGGCGCAGCTGCGGAGATCCTCCATTTTCCGGGAAATATCCGGCGAGTGACGGAAGGATTTTCCGCTTGCAATTGACTCAGTCTACTATATAATAGCAAGAGGCGCAGTCATGTCGCCTTTAAAATACCTGCATGGGGTATATGAGATAGTTTGTCTGAACTAACTCAGGCACCGCCGGAGGCGGGATATCCCGAAATGCCATACGAACAATCAGGAGGTACCTATGAGCAACACACTGCTTTCGATAAAGAATCTATCGGTCAGCGTTGAAGACAAGCCGATTCTTCACGAGCTGACCTTTGACGTCGGCCGCGGAGAAACCCATCTTCTCATGGGCCCGAACGGAGCCGGCAAATCGACACTGGGCAACGCCCTGATGGGCAACCCTCACTACCATGTGGACAGCGGCAATGTCACCTTCGACGGAGAAGATCTCCTTGCAAAGCCGGTAAACGAACGCGCGAAGGCCGGCATCTTCATGTCGTTCCAGAATCCCATTGAGGTTCCCGGCATCACTCTCGCGAACTTCATCCGCACCTCCCTGGAACAGAGAACCGGCAAGAAGATCCGCATCTGGGATTTCCGCAAGGAGCTGCGCAAGGCACTGGATGTCCTGCAGATGGATCCTTCCTACGCGGACCGCGATCTGAACGTCGGCTTCTCCGGCGGTGAGAAGAAAAAAGCCGAGATTCTGCAGCTTCTCATGCTCAAGCCCTCTCTTGCCATCCTGGATGAAACGGATTCCGGACTGGATGTCGATGCCGTCCGCACGGTATCCCGCGGCATTCAGGAATATCAGAAGGACAAGGATTCTGCGCTGATCATCATCACGCACAACATGGGCATTCTGTCCTCTCTGCATGTGGACGCCACCCATGTCCTCGTGAACGGAACGATCGTGGCCAATGGCGACGGCAGTCTCGCTGAGGATATCAACCGCAATGGATTCGGCGCCTATGAGAAGAACGGCGGAGAGAATCACGCCGAATAAGAGAGGATCGGTTGTATGGATAACGAAAAAACATATGTAGAAGACATCGACCGGTCGATGTACGATTTCCGGTACGACGACGGCGATGCCTATAAAGTAAAGGAAGGTCTCACGCCGGATATCATTGAAACCATCTCCAAAGAGAAGAATGATCCGCAGTGGATGCACGGCTTCCGGCTGAAATCGCTGGAGATCTACAACCGGACGCCGATGCCGAACTGGGGCCCCTCCATCGAAGGGCTCGACATGGACAATATCGTCACTTATGTCCGGCACAATACCAGGATGCAGGCCGACTGGAAAGATGTCCCCGAAGATATCAAGGACACCTTCGAGAAACTGGGCATCCCGCAGGCAGAGCGCGAATCGCTCGCCGGCGTCGGTGCGCAGTACGACTCCGAGCTGGTCTATCACAATGTCAAGAAGGAAGTCGCTGAGCAGGGCGTCATTTACTCCGACCTGGAGAGCGCTCTGTACGGCCCCTACGCCGACATGATCCGCGATCATTTCATGAAGCTGGTTCCTCCGACAGACCACAAGTTTGCCGCGCTGCACGGAGCGGTCTGGTCCGGCGGTTCCTTCGTCTACGTCCCGGCCGGTGTGCATGTAGACATCCCGCTGCAGTCGTATTTCCGCCTGAATGCGGCTGGCGCCGGACAGTTTGAGCACACCCTGATCATCGTTGAGGACGGCGCGTATCTTCACTTCATCGAAGGATGCTCTGCGCCGAAGTACAACGTAGCCAATCTGCATGCCGGCTGCGTGGAACTGTACGTCGGCAAGGGAGCCACGCTGCGGTATTCCACGATCGAGAACTGGTCGAAGAACATGTACAACCTGAACACGAAGCGCGCACGCGTCGAGGAGAACGGAAAGATCGAGTGGATCTCCGGTTCCTTCGGCTCACACGTTTCCTATCTGTATCCGATGAGTGTGCTGGCCGGGAAAGGCTCCCGCTCCGAATTCACCTCGGTTACGTTCGCCGGCAAGGGGCAGAACCTCGACACCGGGTGCAAGGTCGTCCACAATGCTCCGGATACGTCCTCCTATGTCAACACCCGCTCGATCTCCAAGAGCGGCGGCATCAGTACGTTCCGCAGTGCGGTAGTGATCTCCCCGAAGGCGGAAAACAGCAAATCCTCGGTGTCCTGCCAGTCTCTGATGCTGGACGATATCTCCCGCTCAGACACCATCCCCGCGATGGACGTGCGAACGGACAAAGCGGATGTCGGCCATGAAGCCAAGATTGGCCGCATCAGTGATGATGCTGTCTTCTATCTGATGAGCCGCGGCCTTTCCGAAGAAGACGCCCGTGCGCTGATCGTCAGCGGATTTGCGGACAATGTCGGCAAGGAGCTGCCGCTGGAATATGCGGTTGAGATGAACAACCTGATTCGCCTTGAGATGAAAGGCGCCATCGGATAAGGAGGTACGCAGATGGAACCGA
>CADBOY010000240.1 GCA_902796405.1 uncultured Lachnospiraceae bacterium
GCGGAACAGAGAGAAGGCTTCCCCGCCGAAATCAGCCAGGATGGTCTGCGTGTCAGCGATATTGACGATCGCCTCTTTGTCCTCGACGAGATTGTGCAGAAGCTCTGCCTGCTTCATCGGAACCATATCATAGAACCCATTGATATAGGTTCCCCTCATGGTATCCATGTCCTCCGGCAGACCCTCCTCCAGATTGCCGCGCACGCCAAGATAGCCATTTCCATTGAAGAAAATCGTCTCCTGCAGGCCCAGGTTCTCTTCCGTCAGAGGGAAATCCCGCACCTCATAAATCTTATCTTCCATGATCATCTCCATTCCGCCGCTTCCGCCAGCGGCACAAATTGTCAGTAAACCGTAATATCACGCTGCAACCCATATGACGAATATGGAGCCGCTCTTTTTTAGCGAAGCGGCAGCTCCGCCAAAGGAGCTGATGCCCACTCTATACCCGGTTTCTGTAATACTCCGGATACGCTTTTCGGTCTGCGCCTGTGAGTACGATGCCCAGGGCAGTTCCCATCCCCGCCATCGCTGTCGCGGCCGCCCAGGATGCTCCCCTTCCTGATCCGCTGTAAACCGCGCCGATCAGGATCTGGCTCAGGCTCTGGAATATCTTGCTGCTCACCGAATTCACACCGAGGATTCGTCCCCGATGACTGGATGGCACCCGCGAAGTCAGATAGGTTCCCACTGCCGTCATCGAGGCCACCTCACCAATGGTGATCAGAACCATGGTGAGGTAATACGCCGGCAGATGACCAATCCACTCTGCAAATATCGGGAAACCGATAAAAAGCATCCCCACACCGAATGTAGTCCGGAGGGGACTGCTCCACCGGCGCAGAATCAGCATCAGGAAAGGAGTCAGCACAACAACCAGTATGCAGTTTAAGCTCATCATCGTCCCGTAGATCACCGCGCTGACATCTCCGTGTACTTCTGCGAGATCCAGAGGCATCAGGTAGGCGCACTGCGAATACGCCGCGGTATAGAATCCCATTACCGCCATGTAGAGGATCAGAGTCCGGTTCCTCGCAAGAACGTGCAGCGTACTGTCCTTATCCCGCGCCTTCTGATAATCCGCCCCGCTGACCGCCTCACGAACCGGCTGGATCTTTCCAATCTTCAGGAAGATCAGTACGGTCGAGCAGGCGATGGAGACACCGCTCAGAAGGAAGGAAAGCCACAGCCAGTGCTGAAACAGAATTCCGCTCAGAGTCGGAGCGAGAGCCAGCCCCAGATTGTGCGCCATATAGGTGAGTGAAAATGCGCGGTCTCGCTCCTCCGTGCGGTTGACGTCAGCGATCAGAGCATTGTAGGCAGGCTGCTCCATATCCTGCCCGATCGCCGCCGCGATCACCAGTCCGATGGAAATCCAGGACAGAGGAATCACCGCACCGATCAGATAGCAGACAACCGACAGGATATCCAGCCCAATGATCACAGATTTCCGGCTGTAATGGTCTGCCAGCCGGCCTCCGGCCAGATCTGCCGGGATATGCAGGAAACCGGTCACCGCCAGAATCAGGCCGATCAGCTCGGCATCTGCTCCCATTCTCTGCTTCAGGATCAGGGTCAGCATGGGGAAGACCATGCTTCCCAGACTGGTCACCAGCCGGCCGAAGCTGATGATATAATTTTCATGCCGCAGTCCGGCATACTGCGAGATCAGCTTTAGCACCGCCCACTTCCCCTTCCCTCTCTCTTAAAACATAAAATCCAAACAACTCTACTATATCAATGAAATGGATGAAAATACAGCTTAATTTTTTCATTCTCGTTTTCTAACCGGTTCACAAAAAATTGACAGATCTGTGTATAATTAAAATCAGATTGCAAAATCGCATCAATCCGTAGAAGACACAGCTGGTTAAGAGGCTGTTTCTTAATATTCGCGGAGAAAGAGGGAATGTTTATGAATGAAGGCAAGGATACGCGCCGCCCGCTGATGACGTTCTGGTTGATCGCACTGCTTGTGCTGTTTATCATCAACCTGTTTGTTCAGCCGATGTACGAAAAATCTCAGATCAAGAGTGCCTCATACACGGATTTCATGAATGCCATCGAGAACCGGACCATCGACAAGGTGGAAGTGGAGGACAACAAGATCCTGTTCTCCCTGAAGACAGACAGCGGCAGTGATGAGATCATCTATGAAACCGGAAAGCTGGACGATCCGGAGCTGGTGGACCGTCTCTACAATTCCGGCGCGACGTTTACTTCGGAGATTGTGGAGCAGCAGTCCCCGTTTGTCTCCTTCCTGCTGGCCTGGGTGCTCCCGATCCTCGTTTTCTTCCTTCTTGGCTACTGGATCCAGAAACGGATGCTGAAGAGTCTCGGCGGTGACGCCATGTCCTTCACCAACGGACTGGGCGGGGGCCTCGGCAAGAGCAACGCCAAGGTATACGTCAAATCCAGTGACGGCATCCGGTTCTCCGATGTCGCCGGCGAAGAAGAAGCGAAGGAAAATCTGCAGGAGATCGTCACTTACCTGAAGGATCCCAAGCAGTATCAGGAGATCGGCGCAAAGATGCCGAAGGGCGTTCTCCTTGTCGGACCTCCTGGAACTGGTAAGACAATGCTGGCAAAGGCCGTTGCCGGCGAAGCGAATGTCCCGTTCTTCTCGATGTCCGGATCGGAATTCGTCGAGATGTTTGTCGGCATGGGTGCCGCAAAAGTCCGGGATCTCTTCAAGCAGGCGAAGGAAAAAGCTCCCTGCATCGTCTTCATCGATGAGATCGATGCCATCGGCGGAAAGAGAAATTCCGGAAACCTCGGCGGCAACGACGAGAGAGAGCAGACGCTGAACCAGCTGCTCACGGAGATGGACGGTTTTGACAGCAGCAACGGTGTTATCATCCTTGCCGCCACCAACCGACCGGAATCTCTGGATCCCGCCCTGACCCGGCCTGGCCGTTTCGACCGCCGCGTTCCGGTAGAGCTTCCGGATCTCAAAGGCCGTGAAGACATTCTGAAGGTACACGCGAAGAACATCCGCCTAAGCGGAGATGTCGACTTCAACAAGGTCGCCCGCATGGCCGCCGGCGCTTCCGGTGCTGAGCTCGCCAATATCGTCAACGAGGCCGCTCTGCGCGCGGTGCGCAATGGCCGGAAGTTCGCAACACAGGCGGATCTGGAAGAATCCATCGAAGTGGTCATTGCAGGATATCAGAAGAAAAACGCGATCCTCTCCACAAAGGAGAAGCTGATTGTTTCTTACCATGAGGTTGGACACGCGCTGGTCGCCGCTCTTCAGAGCGGAACTGCTCCGGTGCAGAAGATCACCATTATCCCCCGTACCTCCGGTGCTCTTGGCTACACCATGCAGGTCGACAAGGGCAATCACTACCTGGTGAGCCGGGAGGAACTTCTCGCTGAGATCGCCACTCTGTGCGGCGGCCGCAGTGCCGAAGAGATTGAATTCCATTCCGTCTCGACCGGTGCCTCCAATGACATCGAGCGCGCCACCAAGCTGGCCCGCGAGATGATCATGCGCTACGGCATGAGTGATGATTTTGGCATGGTTGCTTTTGAAAATGTACAGAACCAGTATCTGGGCGGCGATGCGTCACTGATCTGCTCGCCGGAAACGCAGACCCGAATCGATCAGGCCGTGGTGGCGCTGGTCAATCAGCAGCATGAAAAGGCGAAGAAGATCCTCCGCGAGAACAAGATGAAGCTTGATGAGATCGCCAAGTATTTGTATGAACGCGAGACCATCACCGGCGAAGAATTCATGATGATCCTGAACCGCAAGCCCGAGCTTCCCTGCGGAAATGATACGCAGCCGGCTGCGGGCACAGCGCCGGAAACCCTGCAGAAGTGAAGCACTGACATGGATAAAATCATTTCATATGAAAAAGAAGGTGCCGGAATCGGATGCGATTCCGGCACCTTCTTACTATAATCATCTTCTCTTCCGGCATCGGAGCCCTGCCTTCCCGGCACTTTTTTCTCAGACCGGCTTCTCTTCCGGTATCGGCGCTTTGCCTTCCCGGCGCCTTCTCTCCAGATTCGCCATCGCGATCTTGTGCGCTTCTTCCGGCGCTGCCGCCACCTTTCCTCTCTTCGTGTGACCGAACAATGTCGTGTAGGAACCATCGGCCCAGAAGATATTCCGCCCGAGGCAGGCGGTGATGCATGCGTAGATCGGGTTCAGCAGGTTCAGAAATGCATAAGGGAAATACACGAAGGGATGCACCCCCAGCACACCATACTGATAGGCACCACAGCCGGTCCACGGGAACATCACTGCCCATAGTGTACCGGCATCCTCCAGAGAACGGGACAGCATATTGCGGGAAAGTCCCAGTTCATCGTACTTATCCGCGTAAAGCGGAGCCGGGACACCGATGCCGAGGAACTGATCGCACATCGTGGCATCACAGAACACCGAAGTAATCAGCGTTGCAGCGACCAGTCCGCCAACGCTGTTCAGCCTCTTCTTGAGGCCACCGAACAGAGTATTGATGCAGCCGCAGCGCTCAAGAGCGCCTCCGTACGCAAGGGCAAGAAGAATCAGATTGATCGTCCACATCTGGTGATCCATGCCGCCGCGGCTCAGCAGCTGATCGGCAATCTCATTGCCGGTGTGAAACTCCAGACCATAATGCAGAGCATGGAAGATATCTCCCAGATTATGATATCCCTGCGTAAATACGGCAAACAGAATTCCGGTAAATACGGACACCATGATACCGACAAGACCAGGGACGCGAAGCATGCAGGCTGCAATGACGACAACAATCGGAATCATCAGAAACGGACTCAGATGAAAGGAACCAGCCAGTGCATTCTGCAGCTGAAGCGCAGAATGCGGATCATAGCCGGCCGTATCTATCCGTAGGCCGAGGATCGTATACAGGATCAGCGCGATGATAAAGGTCGGCAATGTCGTCGATACCATGGCGGAAACGTGATCAAACAGTCCGGTTTCCGAGACAGCTGCCGCCAGGTTCGTCGTATCCGACAGTGGTGAGAATTTATCTCCGACATACGCACCGGAGATAATCATGCCGGCGGTAATGGCGGGATTGATTCCCAGCCCGGCTCCAATGCCAAGGAAAGCAATACCGATCGTCGCCGTCGCTGTCCAGGATGAGCCGCACGCCAACCCGACAATGGCGCACATCAGGCAGCCGGCAGGCAGAAACAGCCGGGGCGTCAGGAGATCCAGACCGTAGTAGATGACAGCAGGTATGGTTCCGGACATGATGAAAGACGCAACCAGTAAGCCGACGGTGCAGAGAATCAGGATTGCTTCCATCGACGCACTCAGGCGTTTCAGCATGCCGTCGAGCATATCCTGGAAGGTATGACCGCAGGCACGGCCGACCAGGCAGGCCACAACGATGGAACAGATCAGCGGGATATGCGCGTCCTGGTAGGCGGATTTCCCGACAAATCCATACAGCATCAGCGCCATCATCGTAGCAATGGGCAGCAGCGCCTCGATAAAATTCGGAAGGCGGACGTCTCTCTTCGGTTCGGTATTTGTGCTCATCGGCTACCTCTCTTTACGCCCGGCTTATTCCATCCGCTTCCGCGGATCAATATTCCAGGTCTTCGCCCAGTGCCGTCTCCACGGCTTTCAGGAGACTGCCATCTGTCATGATTTGTTCGCAGTAATTAATATCGGGATAGAGTTCTCTGTCCCTGTCCAGCGTGGCGCATCCCCGGCGCACCAGATCATATGCGGCCTGGGTGCCCTTTCCCAGCCCTTTGTTTCCGCGCAGATCGATGCCCTGGCAGGCAACCATCAGTTCCATAGCCAGCACGCGGCGGACATTGCGTCCGATCTCTGCCGCCTGCCGGATCGCAATGGTACCCATGCTGACATGATCTTCCTGACCGGCAGAAGAAGGAATGCTGTCCACACTGGCAGGATGGGCAAGAACCTTGTTCTCCGACACCAGAGCCGCCGCCGTATACTGCACGATCATAAAACCGGAGCAGACACCGCCGTGGTTGGTGAGAAATGCCGGAAGGCCACTGTAAGCCGGATTCACCAGACGCTCAATCCGCCGCTCCGAGACATCGGCCAGCTCCGCCTGCGCAATTTTCAGGAAATCAAACGGAAGAGCCATGGGCTGACCATGGAAATTGCCGCCGGAGATTCCCGCGCGATCCTCCGGGAAGATCAGAGGATTGTCGGTTACGGAATTGATCTCGATATTCACATGATCTTTGACGTAGTCAACCGCTTCCTTGCTGGCACCGTGAATCTGCGGAATACAGCGGAGCGAATAGGCGTCCTGCACCCGAATCTCTCCCTGATGTGTGGTGTTCCTGGACCCGTCAAGAAGGCGGAGCAGATTGCGCGCGGTAGCCGCCTGTCCTCTGTGCGGCCGAAGTGCCTGAACCCGAGGGGCAAGAGCATCCACCACGCCGTTCTGCGCTTCAAAGCTCAGCGCACCAGCAATATCTGCCATCTTCAGAAGACGAATGGCATCGTACACGGCAAGAGCACCGACCGCGGTCATGCACTGCGTTCCGTTATTCAGAGCAAGACCTTCTTTGGCAGCCAGTTCCACGGTCGGGATTCCGGCCAGCTCCATCGCTTTGGCGCCGCTCATCCTCTTCCCCTGATAGTATGCCTCACCCAGGCCGATCATGACAAGAACCATATGCGACAAAGGCGCCAGATCACCGGATGCTCCCAGCGAGCCCTGGGAGGGAACGACCGGCGTCACGCCGCGATTTAACATCTGGACCATGGTCTCCAGGGTCTCCAGACGGATACCCGAATATCCCTTTGCCAGATTATTCGTGCGGAGCAGAAGCATCCCGCGGACCACCTCGATGGGGAACGGATCGCCTGCACCGACTGCATGAGTAATGATCAGGTTTCTCTGAAGCTCCTTGCTCTCATCTTCACTGATGACGACATCACTGAATTTTCCAAATCCGGTAGTAATTCCATAGACAACTTTCTTCTCTTCAAGCAGCTCATTGACCACTCTGCGGGAAGCAAGGACAGCCCGCTTGCTCTCTTCCGTCAAAGCAACTTCCGCCTGATTCCGGCATACATCCACAATCTGCTGGATCGTAAGATCATTTCCGTTCAGCATTACCTTTTCCATCACTGCAGCCTCCTTCTCCGCCTCCTCAGCGGAATACTCGCCTGTTATCCCTTCATACCGTCAGGCCACGCACAGATGACTGCCTGCGGCACTGTTTGTAATTATCTTAATCATTACGTGTTAACAAGGCGTCAATAAAACTGCGATGAGGACATTTCCCGGCAAGCAGAATGCTGTGCTGTCCGCGTTCACTACTGACTCAGCACAGGCTGCCGTGAGTAATGCCAGCTGTCTGTTATGAAACCAGCTGTCTGTTATGAAATCTGATGCTTCAGAACATCCGCCTTCTCCGGATCTCCGGCAAGTTCATAGTGACGAATGGTGAAGGGAAGAAGTTCGAGCCAGCGCTCTCCATCCCGCAGACTTTCATAGCACTCTGCGATGGTTCTGTGCCAGGCGCGGCGCTTGCCGACAGACTGATGCTGATAGACGTAATCCTTCATCGCCTGGTGGCGGAATTCGTAGACCACATAAACTCCCCAGATCTTCTCATGAATCAGCTGCTTTTTCTCCAGATTCTCCAGAATATCAAACAGCTCCATCTCACTGAAGTCAAGAAGTGCCTCGAGTTCAAAGATCTCCGCATGCTCCATATACATAGAGAGGGCATTCAGAACCTTCATCTCCTCTTCGGACAGGCTGTCCAGCACAGACTGAAGCACGGATTCCGTCTGAGGCGGGATCAGGCCTTCCCGCCAGTTTCCCTCCCGGATCATCTGAAGAAGATCCATGAGAATCAATGCGTTGCCTTCTGTCCTGCGGTGCATTTCCTCCGGGCTGAGCGGAGAATCACAGCCTGCCAGTACTTCCTGCATGATCTCCTCCGTCTCCTCTTTGCTGAAGCACTCCAGCTCCAGCGGGCGGATACGGTTCTCCCGCTGAAGGATATTTCCAAGTTGACGTACATTCTTCTGGTCTTCCCTTGTACAGGCCGCAACGAGAAAAAGTTCGGTTCCACCCAGTTCCAGCATCACCCGCAGAAGAAGCTGCTGACTGACCGGATCCATCCACTGGATATCATCAAAATACAGAACGACCTTTCGCGTCGCAGCCAGCTCATGGAACATACGGATGACGCCATCTTCCAGAACGGAATATTCCCCAGTGCCGTTTTCCTCTCTTCCGTTTTCCAGAGCATCTGAGCGGAGATTTCCCGTAAAGATACTCGGAATCCACGCGGATGATTCGGCGGACAGCCGGATCTGTCCGGAGTTTTTCAGATTTTCGATGCGCTTGAACGTCTCCCGCCAGGCTTTGAGCGGGAAGTTTTGCTCGGAGCGGTAGCAGCGGGATGTCAGATCCAGGATGTCCGTTCCCCGGTTCATGGATCTTGAGCGTTCCAGGAGAGCCGATTTTCCGACTCCGGAGTCTCCTACAATCAGGACCGACTCCGATTCTGCTCCGGCACAGAAGGATTGAATTCCCATCGTAATCTCTTCCAGTTCCTTCTTTCTGCCATAGAAATACCGGCTGTGCTCGGCGTTCTGATTGATGGCCACTTCCTTCATCCGGAGCGTAGCAGCAAATGTCCTCTTCAGTTCCTCGCCGGGCTCTTCATCCAGCTCCTCTGCCAGTCTCTTTTCAAATTCATGATAGAGCTGCAGCGCCATCACGAACTGATTCATTCTGGAGTACAGAGTCATTCCGGTGGTCACGGCTTCTTCATTCCATGGTTCCCACTTCAGCCAGATGTCGATCAGCTCATGCATCTGCTTCTGATCTTCTCTTTTCTCCGCCAGAGACAGTTGGGAACGAATATATTCCAGGCATCGGTTCTTCTGCTCCTCCTGGCAGGATTCCACCCATGTTTCAAATTCCGGACAGTTCTTCAGATAGAAAAACTGAAGAAACCGATCCGAATTCCGGACGAATATCGCATCATCGTCTTCCCAGTCCGTTCTTAGCGGAATCCGGGAATTCAGGACAAGACTCTGCTGTCCCTGTACCAGAATCACATCATCACCGAGAATCCGGCGAAGCTGAAACAGTGCCTGCCGCATATTTTTTCTGCCGGCGGTTTCGTTGAAACCTCCCCAGAAGACAGAGATCACTTCATCACGATTCACCATCTTCCGGACGCACAGATAATAGAATATTCCCTCGGCCTTGCGGTAGGGAAAATGCACCGCAGCGCCATCTTTCTTCACCCAGGGCGTTCCCAGAAGATGGACCTGATATTCTGACATAGTGAATCTACCTCTCCGAGCGGAACGGATCATCCATAAAATCCATTTCCATCCACGAGCTGCTCATCCCGCTCAAGCAGTAATTCGGTTTGAAAAAAGCTGCCCGGACGGGCAGCTCAGCCAGCTGTTTCTGTACCGCCAGGTGCCCGGCGCGCTGAGCGTCTTCTCCACACGAAGAGAATCGCTCCCGCGGCAAAGGTGAACAGACCGATGAACTGCGACGTGGACAGCGGTCCCACGGCGCCCCGGATCAGATCACCCCTCCAGAATTCTACAATAAATCGGGCAAGGCTGTACATCACCAGATACAAAGCCATCGTCTCCCCTTCCGCGCGCTTTCCCCGGAGGTCATACCAGAGAAGCAGGAAACAGATGGCGAAATCCACCGCACTGGAAATCAGCTGTGTCGGCACAAGATGCACCCCATTCGGAGCGAAGTCTGAGTGAAGGAAAACCAGGGAAAACGGACTATCCGTCTCAACTCCATAACAGCAGCCCGCAAAGAAGCATCCGATGCGGCCAAATCCCTGCGCGAGAGCCACGCAGGGCATTCCCATGTCAAACCATCTCCACCCCGGCAGTTTCCGGGCGCGGCAGTAGACCAGTCCTCCGGCAATTCCGCCGAGAATTCCTCCGAAGACCACGAAACCGCTGGCCAGTGATTTCTTCCATAAAAGAGGATCTTGAATCAGCTCCGGAAGAATGGTGAGAAGATACAGGATCTTGGCCCCCAGCAGACCGGCAGCCACGCACGACACGACAAGGCCGGGCACCTTGTCCACATCCAGTCCCATCTGAGCAGACCGGCGCTCAGCAAGCCAGAAGGCCATGATGACTCCGATCGCAATCATCAGCCCATAGGTATGGAATGTCACATGGCCAATGGTAAACAGATTATTGTACATAGGAGCAGGCCTCCCCGGATATCCGGATTCAGAAATCATCAAGGACTGCCATCGGCAGTCCTTCGCTGAAATTCAGAAATAAAAAACGCTCCTCCCCTCGTCCGAAGACGAAAGGAGGAGCTGCCGTAAATTACTGCATCTGCTTTGCTACTTCTGCTGCGAAGTCGTCGTCGCGCTTCTGCAGTCCCTCTCCGGTCTCATAGCGGACGAACTTCGTCACATTGATCGGTGTGCCGGCTTCCTTCGACACCTGCTGCAGATACTTGGCAACCGACTGCTTTCCGTCTTCCGCACGGACATATACCTGATCCATCAGGCAGATATCCTTCATCTCCTTGCTGATCCGGCCCTCGATGATGCCCTTGATCACCTTCTCCGGCTTCTGAGATTCCTTCGGATCATTCTGAATCTGAGCCATCAGGATCTCTCTCTCATGCTCCATGTAATCCGCCGGCACTTCGTCGCGGGTAATATACTGCGGATGAAGAGCGGCGATCTGCATCGCGACATTCTTCAGAGCTTCACGAACTGCTTCGTTGTCCGCCGTCGAATCTGCCTCGACGAGGACGGAAATTCTTCCGCCGCCATGCACATAATCGACAACAAGGCCATCCTTCGCTTCCAGTCTCTCGAAGCGGCGGATGCTCAGCTTCTCACCGATCACGGAGATCTGCTCAGAGAGCTCCTGCTCCACGGTGTACTGAGGATCTTTCTCCCACTTCTCAGCCATGAAATCTTCCATGGTCTCGACGCTGGAATCCAGAGCCTGCCTGGCAACATCAGCGACATAAGCCTGGAACTTCGCATTCTTGGCGACGAAGTCAGTCTCACTGTTGACTTCCACGATAACGCCCTTGCTGCCTTCAACCAGAGTCTTCGTCAGACCTTCTGCCGCGATACGGCCAGCCTTCTTTGCTGCCGCAGCGAGTCCCTTCTCTCTCAGGAACTCTACGGCCTTGTCCATATCACCATCTACTGCACTCAGGGCTTTCTTGCAGTCCATCATGCCTGCGCCAGTCTGCTCGCGCAGCTTCTTTACCATTGCAGCTGTAACCGCCATCTTATCAGTTCTCCTCCGTAGCTTCTGCTGCCTCGGCTTCTGCAGCCTCCTCAGCGGTCTCATCCTCTGCCGCTTCAACCGTAGATTCAGCGGTCTGAGCGCCCTGTCTTCCCTCGATCACTGCGTCTGCCATCGTGCCGACGATCAGCTTGACCGCACGGATTGCATCATCATTACCGGGGATGACATAGTCCAGTTCCTCCGGGTCACAGTTGGTATCTGCGATGCCAATCAGCGTGATTCCCAGAGCCTCAGCCTCCTGTACGCAGATTCTTTCCTTCTTGGGATCTACGACAAAGATCGCGGCCGGAAGCTTCTTCATATCCTTGATGCCGCCGAGATTCTTCTCCAGCTTGTCCCACTCCTTGCGAAGGTTGACGACTTCCTTCTTGGGAAGGACATCAAAAGTGCCATCCTCACTCATCTTCTCGATGGCGCGCAGTCTGGCGATACGGCTCTGAATCGTCTTGACGTTGGTCAGCATGCCACCCAGCCATCTCTGGTTCACGTAGTACATGCCGCAGCGCTCAGCCTCAGCCTGGATGGCATCCTGTGCCTGCTTCTTCGTTCCGACGAACAGGATCGTTCCGCCCTTCGCCGCGATGTCGGCAACCGCACTGTATGCCTGGTCCAGCAGAACCACGGACTTCTGCAGATCGATGATATAGATTCCATTTCTCTCCGTGTAGATATACGGAGCCATCTTAGGATTCCAGCGTCTGGTCTGATGTCCGAAATGTACGCCTGCTTCAAGCAGCTGCTTCATGGAAATTACGCTCATGTTTCTTCCTCCATTTGGTTTTTCTTCCGTGCTGCCGCGCCGGGGACCTCGTGCCGAGGCACCGCCCGGTCCGGTCTGAGCCGCACGTGTATATTATGAACCTGCGGGACTGTCCCGCGATCTGCAGGCACATACCTGCAGACTAAGCTACTATAGCATATGCCCGAATCGTACGCAAGCGGAAATTTCCGATAAATTCGCGTCGTAAATTCGCATGATATTCCCTGACAGATTATGGAGTCTGCTGCGGTATATCCCGCCGTTTTTCATTGATAGCATAAAAATGCGCCCACACACTGTTCTGTGTATGGGCGTTTCCAGGATCAGGCGAATGACTTGTCCGGTACCTGCAATCCCAGGTCATGCAGCTTTTCCTGATCCCGAAAGAATCCGTGTGGGAATCTTGTCAGTTTTTCTCTGCCTTCAGCTTGGCCAGCTCATCCAGAATCAGATCATTCTGGATCTTGATGTAGGTCCCTTTCATACCGGACGAACGGGACTCAATCACTCCGGCACTCTCCAGTTTACGCAGTGCGTTCACAATGACAGAACGGGTAATTCCCACC
>CADBOY010000241.1 GCA_902796405.1 uncultured Lachnospiraceae bacterium
ATATTGGTTTCATGCTTGCTCCTCCTTCTGTCATTCCGTTGCAGCTTTCCTTTACCGGTTCCTGGTAAAAGGCTGCCATTGGCTTAGGTACTGTGAACTGGTCAAGAGGCAGCGGAACCGGCATCCCAACGGGGCAGGGCTGTACCTGCGGCCTGCCCGGATTTGCTTTCTTTCGCTGCCAGAGCCTTTGTGACAAATGACTGTTTTATTCAGTATACCATAAGGCTGGTGGAGAGGAATCCTGCTGCTTAGATGTACATACCGGCAGGGTGGCAGCGGAGAGTCCTTGTCGTTCTGCGATACGTTCCGGAGGATGAAGGCAGGCAGATCCTGCCTGCTCTCTGAAACGTTCCGGAGGATGAAGGCAGGCAGATCCTGCCTGCTCTCTGAAACGTTCCTGCAGGATGACGGAAGACCGTCGTGATGGAAGAGCGCGGCAGTCCGGGGGCTTTTCGGTATTTTTGGTATTTCTATGGATATATTTCCGAGAAAATTCACAATAACCTGTTATACTGTAGTACATCTTGAGGCCGCAGAAGCGGCGGCAGACCAATGGAGGATAAGAATATGAAGAAAATCAGACAGATCACCGCCGGATCGTGTGGCAGACTGGTGCTCACAGGGGCTGTGACGCTGGCACTCGCAGCTGCAGCCGGCTGCGGCTCTTCGTCCGGCAGCGGAAGCACAGCGGCGAGCAGTGCGCAGGCGGGCAGTAGTTCTTCGGCAGACAGCAGCTCGCTGGCTGACGGCAGCACACTGAGTGACGACAGCTCGCTGACCGATGACAGTTCCGGTGACAGCAGCGCGGATGAGACCTCTGTTGCAGTGGAAAAGAGCGCAGAAGTTAAGGTGGCGGATTATGATCCGTCGAAGTACGTGACGCTCAGCGATTACAAGAAGATGACCATTGACATCCTGTCCAGTGAAGTGACAGATGATGACGTAGAATCTGAGATCTCCTCTGAGCTGGAGGATGCCGCGAAGCAGACCGATGTGACGGACGGCGCAAAGACCGGTGATTATCTGAACATTGATGTCACAGCAACCGTGGATGGAAAGAAAGCAGAGGACCTGTCTTCGACGGATTACGATATCTGTCTGGGAGATGAGACCCTCGGCGCTGATGTCGACAAGGCGCTGACTGGCGCGAAAAAAGGTGATACCAAGAGCGTGAAGGTGACGCTGGACAGCTCCTATGGAGATGATTATAACGGTAAGACGGCAGAATACGAGATCAAGGTCAACAATGTCTATAGCTATGTGACGCCGGAACTCACCGAAGATTATGTCAAGGAGAATACCGACTACGACAGCATCGATGCATACCGGAAGGGTGTCCGCAAGACGCTGGAAGAGCAGAATACGAACTACAACCGCACGGAGGCGGGTACACGGGCGCTCACCGAAATCGTGGAAAATTCTACCTTCAACGGCTATCCGCAGGATCTGTACGACAGCATCTATCAGGATTACGATTATCTCTATACCAGATATGCGCAGGGCATGTTCGGCATTGAGCGCAGTGAGCTGATCAGCGACGATGACCTGAAAACCGAGGTGGAGAACGCAGTGAACCAGGCCTTGGTGGTGCAGGCAATCGCAGATCAGGAAAAAATCTCGGTGTCGGATAATGAATATCAGAAATACCTCGAAGACAATTATATGAACTCTGGTTACAGCAGCGCGAAAGAATTTCAGGAAGATTCCTATGAGACGGCACTCCGCCGGGAGATCCTGCAGAACAAGGTCGAGGACTGGCTGCTTGACAACAATACTCTGAATGAGATGACGCAGGATGAGTATGATAAGAAGTATGGCAGCAGTTCGGATAGCCTGAGTGACAGCGACAGCCTGAGCGGCGACAGCCTCAGTGACGGGGATTCGCTGAGTGATGGAAGTACGCTGAGTGATGGGAGCTCGCTGAGTGATGGAGATTCCCTGAGCGATGGAAGCTCCCTGAGTGATGGGGAAACTCTGGGGGCGAGTGCATCTGTGACGACAGAGCAGTAAGAGATGACACAGGGAAGCATTGTGTCTTGTGCCAGGCAAGTATGGTGCCAGGTAAAAGTGCCAGAAGCCGGATGAGCGCTGAGGCCAGTCGGAAACGCTGCGCAAACAGGAACCGCATGTGCCAGCAGCTGCGGCATAAGAGAATCTCCCCATACAAAGGCCTGCCGTTCCATCGCGGCAGGCCTTATGAGGTCATATGAACAGAAGAAAACTTCTCGTCCGGACATACAAAAAGGACGTCTCGCGACGTCCTTTTGTTAGAGGAGAAAATGTATGAAAACTACGGTTAGTAGGTAATGCCGGGCGGCCTTACGGCCGCCGTTCGTAAAACGAAAGAGGAGAAAATGTGTCAAATATGAGTACATCCGTCGCCGGATGGGTCTGATCTTCTTTCGTGCGGTGAAGAAGGGGAGCTCACTCACTGATAGGATGTTTTCCTTTCCCTTTCCTCATCGACAAGTACATGATACCAACGCTTTGTGAATGACCTGTGACCTTAAAATAATCATTTTCTAAAAAAGAACCTGAAATCTATAGAAACTATAAACAGAAGGGAAAAATTCCCGGCCGCGCCGGCAGCCAGCAGATCAGATGGATAGTCTGCGGTCAGCAGATCAGACGGCTGGTGACGGAAGTCAGCAGACTGGCCCGGTTGACGCCGGCTAATCCCTTTGATGCGGGAAAATTGTGAAAGAAAACACGGGACGATGATCCAGGAGGAGAAACCATGAACACGGAAAAACAGAAATTCGGACAGACATCGGACGGGAAGAAGGCCTGCATCTATACCATTCGGAAAGGAGAGAGTCTGGCGCGGATCACGGACTTCGGGGCAGCGCTTGTTTCCTATATGGTAAAGGATGCGTCCGGGAAAACCGTGGATATCTCTCTCGGATATGACGAGGTAACGGGGTATGAGAGGGGTTCCTCTTCTGTGGGAGGGTGCGTGGGGCGCAATGCCAATCGAATTGCCGGAGCTGCTTTTACTCTGAATGGGAAGCGGTATCAGCTGGCAAAGAATGAAGGAGAGAACAATCTTCACAGCGGCCCGGATGTCTATGAGAAGCGGTTCTGGCGGACCGAAGGGGTCTCCGGAGACGGAACGTCGATTACGTTTTCCCTGCACTCGCCGGATGGAGATCAGGGATATCCCGGAAATCTGGATCTCTCCGTGACGTATTCCTTCCCGGAAGAGGGGGCGCTTCAGCTGTGCTGGCAGGCCAGATCGGACCAGGATACCATATGCAATCCCACGAATCACAGCTATTTCAATCTGAACGGGCATGACAGCGGAACCGATGTCTTCGGCCATCAGATGCAGATCCTTGCCGACTACATGACGCCCGTCCGGAAGGGAGCCATCCCGACCGGAGAAATGGCAGAGGTGGCCGGAACTCCCTTTGATTTTCGCAAGTTCAAGGCGATCGGAAGAGACAAGGATATGGAATCGGAGCAGCTGAGCCTGACCGGAGGTTATGACCATAACTTTGTCCTGCGTGAGGCGGAGGGAAAGGTACGGAAAGCGGCTGCCGTGCTCTCACCGGAGACCGGTCTGGAGATGGAAGTGGATACAGATGCGCCTGGCCTTCAGTTTTATGCCGCAAACTTCCTGGGAGAGCATACGGGGAAAGGGGGAGCCGCTTACGGACCGCACCGTGGCTTCTGCCTGGAAACGCAGTTTTTCCCGAATGCCATCAATATTCCGTCATTTCCGCAGCCGGTCCTGAGAGCGGGAGAGACGTTCCGGTCTGTGACGATCTACCGACTGAAAGTGAGAGGATAACAGCGGCGCAAAGATGCTTTAACAGAAGAAGGGGGGGTTGCCCTTCGTGTCATATTTTTATCGTCCTTTGTTCTGATTGTGCCAAAACCGTGAATATTCCGGCGCTTAATTATAAGCAAAATGCGCATATCTGCTTGCATGGAAATACGAATGGTGATAGGCTAAGAAACGGAAATGCGTTCCGGCTGCGGAAACGAAATGGCGC
Organism: uncultured Lachnospiraceae bacterium; assembly: GCA_902796405.1. Taxonomy (GTDB): domain Bacteria; phylum Bacillota; class Clostridia; order Lachnospirales; family Lachnospiraceae; genus UBA3305. The sequence goes on from CADBOY010000241.1 coordinate 3,999, forward strand.
ATAGCCAGGCTCCAGGCGGCACAACAGGCTGGAATGGTCTGAGTGCGCATAGCCAGGATCAGGAGGGCACAACAGGCAGAAACAGTCTGGAGGTGCTGAATGGGACAGAACGCGCAGCGGGATCCCGCAATGAAACCCGCAAGGTCAGGAACCGGCTCATGGGAGGATACGAATGATGAAAGCATTCAAGGCGATGTCAAGAGAAGAACTGCTGTCTCTGAGAGACAGTCTGCAGGCTGAGTATGAGAAAACCAAAGCGTTCGGTCTTTCGCTCAATATGTCCCGCGGTAAGCCGGCTCCCGATCAGCTGGAGCTTTCGATGCCGATGCTGCAGATGGCGGGAACGCCGGACTGCGTGACGGCGGACGACGGAACCGACTGCAGGAACTACGGCAAGGTGGATGGCATCGCCGAGGCGAAGCGCCTGATGGCGGGCATGATCGGCGTGAAGCCGGAGCAGTGCATCGTCGGAGGCAATGCCAGCCTGAATCTGATGTACGATCAGCTGATGCGCGCGGAGATGTTCGGCCTGCTGGGCAGCACGCCCTGGAAGGATCTTCCGGAGGTGAAGTTCCTGTGCCCTGTTCCCGGATACGACCGTCATTTCCGGATCCTCGAGAAGCTGGGCATCCGGATGATCAATGTTCCGATGGGAGAAGACGGTCCGGATATGGACATGGTGGAGAAGCTGGCAGCAGAGGATGCCGCAGTGAAGGGAATCATCTGTGTCCCGAAATTCAGCAATCCGACTGGTGCGGTCTACTCGGACGAGACGGTGCGGCGCATGGCAAATCTCCATCCTGCCGCTCCGGATTTTCGGATATTCTGGGACAATGCGTATGTTGTTCACTATCTGTATCCGGAGAACCAGCCGCAGATCCTGAATATCCTGGAGGAGTGTGAGAAGGCCGGTAATCCGGATATGGTGTATGAATTTGCCTCGACCTCCAAAGTCACGTTCCCGGGTGCCGGAATCTCCGTATTTGCCTCCTCCGCGGCGAATGTGGAAGAGTTCAAGACCCGGATGGGTGTTCAGACAATCGGCTATGACAAGCTGAACATGCTTCGCCACGCACGCTTTCTGAAGGATGAGAAGACGCTGGCTGCACATATGATGAAGCATGCGGCGCTGATCCGCCCGAAGTTCGAGGCGGTGGACGAGATCTTCACGCGGGAGCTCGGCGGCCTTGGCATCGGTGAGTGGACCAGGCCGCTCGGCGGATACTTCATCTCCTTTACGGCACCGACAGGATGCGCGAAGAAGATTGTGGCGCTGTGCAAAGAGGCCGGTGTCACGCTGACGGGTGCCGGCGCGGCATTCCCGTACGGGGAGGACCCGGATGACTCCAATATCCGGATTGCGCCGACGTATCCCTCGCTGCCGGAGCTGAAGCAGGCAGCCGAGCTGTTTACTCTTGTCGTCAAGCTGGTGAGCGCAGAAAAAGCTCTCGCCTGATATGTGAAAAAACATTAATGAGAGTATTAACGAATTTTAATATTTAAGAAGAAAATATTCATCAATATTTTATATAATAATAGCCAGGAACAAAACACACCAAAACTCAACAAGAGGAGGAAAGTGAAACCATGAGTGAAACGGTTGTTGGTATTCTTGGCTTCCTGACCATCGTCGCGATTGTCGTGACGTTGTTCAACAGCAAGACCCTGCCGAGCATCGCATTCATCGCCTTCCCGAGCATTCTGGCAGTCATCCTCGTTCTCGGCGGATATTACACCATCCCTGAGATCGGCGATCTGATTGCCGGCGGCTTCAAGAGCACCGGTCCTACGGCAGCTCTGTTCGTCTTCTCGGTGCTGTTCTTCAGCATCATGACGGATGCGGGAATGTTTGATGTCATCATCGACAAACTGATGAAGATGGTCGGCGACAGTGTTGTCGGCGTTGCGGTGATGACGGCAATTCTGGCGCTGATCGGCCATCTGGACGGCGGCGGCGCATCGACCTTCCTGATCGTCATCCCGGCGATGATGCCCATCTACAACAAGATGCACATGCGCAGAACAACGATGCTCCGCATCTCCGTGCTTGCCATGGGCGTTCTGAACCTGATGCCCTGGGCCGGCCCGACGATGCGTGCGGCTTCGGTTCTCGGTATGGAAGCCGGCGCTCTGTGGCGTCAGATCATCCCGATTCAGATCTTCGGTATCATCCTCTGCCTGGCCCATGCAGTACTTGCTGGTTTCCAGGAGAAAGCCAGAGGAGCCGGACTGAACGGCAAGCTTGCTCAGACGGAAGAGGCACAGGAAGAGGCGGAGGAAGCAAAGGAAGCGACAGAGGCGCGCAGCGATCTGGCTCGTCCGAAGCTCTTCGCGTTCAACATCATCCTGACCCTGGCGGTTATTGCCATGCTGATCTGGGATCAGTTCCCGAGCTACTTCCCGTTCATGATCGGTGTTGCGATCGCAATCCTGGTCAATTATCCGGGTGCAAAGATGCAGAAGCGGATCATCAACAGTCATGCGGGTCCTGCCCTGATGATGTGTTCTACCCTGATGGGTGCTGCTGTCCTCATGGGTATCCTGGTCTATGGCTTCAACGTGGACGGTGACGCAGTCATCGCCAAACCAGGTGTAGAGATGGCTACGATCTCTGTGGTTACCTGCATGGCGAATCTGATCAAGGTGATTCTTCCGGCTGCCCTGGGTCAGCACCTGCCGCTGGTTATCGGTGCTCTCTCCGTACCGCTGGCGCTCTGCTTCGATACAGACAGCTACTTCTACGGCGTTCTGCCGATCATCATCGCTATCGGCGCCAGCTTTGGTGTGGATGCGCTTCCGATCGCGATTGCCATGGTGGTGTGCCGCAACTGCGCGACATTCATCAGCCCGATGGTTCCGGCTACTCTGCTTGGCGTCGGCCTGGCCAATGTCGATATCAAGGATCACATCAAAGCCTGCTTCTTCTATGTATGGGGCTTCTCGATTCTCTGCATGATCTTCGCAGTCATCGCGGGAATCCTGCCTGTCTGATGAAAGCGGATTCAAGAACGAAGAAAGCCTGCCCCGCGGGGCAGGCTTTTGCTGTATACGGAAAACATGGGCGGCTGTTTCACCTATGCATAAACTGTCACTCAGCCCTCTTGGTTAGATGCTGTTTAGGTTAAATGCCGGCGGTTCTGCCTATACGTGAACTGTCAGCTAAGCCTTTTTCTTACTATCTCTTTTTTTTCGCCGGCGGTTCTGCCTATACGTGAACCGTCGTGGCAGTGGATCCAGGTGTCTCGGAATGAGAACGCGCGCGGTGGAACCGGAAATCGGTTTATCGCCATCTCGAGTTGATTCAGTCCGTATCACCGGGGACAAATTTGTATCCGAGCCCCCAGACCGTGAGCAGATGCTTCGGAGATTTCGGATTGATTTCGATCTTGCCACGGAGGTGGTTGATGTGCACGGTGACGGTGTTCTCGTCGATCAGGCTGTCGTTCCATACCTGCGTGTAGATCTGCGCCTTGGAGAAGACCTGTCCCGGGTGCTCCAGAAAGAAAGCAATCAGCCGGGTTTCCTTGGAAGAAAGAGGGATCTCTTCCTTGCCGCGGAAAAACTGCATCGTGGAGCGGTTGTAGCGGAACGGCCCCACCGAGAGTATCTTATTCTCGCCGGAAATCTGATGACTGCGGCGGATCAGGGCTTTGACCTTTGCGCCGAGAATCACCGGATTGAATGGTTTGGTGACATAGTCGTCCGCGCCGAGCTCCAAGCCATAGAGAGTGTCATAGTCTTCGTTCTTTCCGCTCACGATGATGATCGGCGTGAAATCATTGGCCGCTCGGATGCGCTCGACCGCTTCGAAGCCGTCCATCCCCTCCATGGTGATGTCCATCAGAATCAGAGCGTATTTTTTCCGGCGGAGCATGGACAGAGCCTGCTCAGCACTGCCGGCGATGTCGCAGTCCAGCTGATTGCTGTGCATCACTTTCTTCAGCAGTTTCTGAATGCTCGGGTCATCATCCACAATTAATACACGATCTTCCATGCAATCCCTCACTTGCGGCTATAGCCAGCCGCGCGGCCGGTCTTGCCATCTTCCGGATCGCCGATTATCATAAGAACAGCGCCGAACGTCATCACCTGCCGCATCAGCGCCGAATCCGGCACATGACAGGGCGGCGCGATGATGATGTTTCTGCGATGATTCGGCTTCCGGCAGATACAGCCTGATCATAAGAATCAGCTGCGGGTGCCGCCGCAGCTGATTTCACTGGATATTCCGGAAATCAAAAGAGGAAAATGCCTCTTCTTACATTATAGACAGAGGAAAATCTCTTGTAAAGCGAGGCAGGGAGGAGCGGCTTACGTGAACGGGAGAAAAAAAGAAGGACAGAGAGCCTGGAACACCCCGGAAAATCAGGATTTTCGGGAGATTGTGCGATGGATTGTTTTGCTGATCGTCCTGATGGAGGTGGCCGGTGGTCTGATCACCAACAGCATCAAAAGTTATCAGGTGGCCCTGCTGGACAGTCAGAAGGGGCAGCTCATCAACGTCTCCAACAGTGTGGCAGGCAGCATCGAGCTGTATCTGGAGGATTGCCAGAATATGGCGCGCGGCATCACGAAAAGCCGCGCTTTTCAGCTCGCGGAGCGGCAGCAGGAGGAGGGGAGCCCGGCTGCCATGCAGCAGCTGCTGGAAGAGAATCTGGCTGTGTACCAGGAGGATATCGTCTGTCTGTCCTACCGGGGAAGAGACGGAAAGTCGCTGTCGGCCGGAGATGACCGCGGATATGTGGTACACCGGGATCTTGGCAGCAGTGAGGCGTTAGAAGACATTGCCATCATGAAGGCTGCCGACGGAACGTTTTATTTCCGGGAGTCCGCCAGCAGTGAGGACGGCGGCGTGCTTTATCTCTATCTTCCCATGACCACGGTGTACACTCAGACGACATCCGGCATTCAGATGGGGGCAAATGGCTATGTGATGATCAAGGATTCCGGCGGGGTGATCCTGATGCATCCCGTGAAGGAGCAGATCGGGCTGAACGTGATCTCAGGAAGACAGGAGGAGTATCCGGATCTGGATCTTTCTGAGCTGAAGACACTGGTGCAGCATCAGCTGGCCGGCAGGAGCGGCGTTGAAGTGTATCATTCCTACTGGTGGGCGAATGATCCGCCGACGCGGACGAGGAAGGTATCCGCTTATGTCCCCGTGCGGATTGGCCGGGATTTTCTGTGCGTGAGCGCCGTCATGGATTACTCGGAGATTCTGGAGCCAGCCGCGAGAATCGCCATCCGGATTCTGATTGCTGCACTGACTACCACGATCTTCCTGATCGTGCTCATCCGCAATCTGATCAAAGGAATTCAGTCTCAGAGGCAGACGCGGCGGGAGAATGAGAAGCTGCTCCGCATCAATGAGGAGCAGGAAAAGCTTCGGAAACAGAGCGAGATCAACGCGCAGCAGCAGCGGCTGCAGCTGATCGGTACGATGACGAGCGGTATCGCACATGAGTTCAATAATCTTCTGACGCCGATCATGGGATATTCGGGCCTGATGCTGAGCGGCATGACGCCGGAGGATGAGAATTACGATGACGTGAAGGAGATCTATTCCGCTGCAGAAAAAGCCAAGGAAATCATCAACCAGATCAGCCAGTTCTCCCGGAAGAATGCGCAGCAGATGATGGAGCCGGTTCACGTCGCCGAGGTGACAGACCGCGCGCTGGTTATCACCGAGGCGGCAAAGCCGAAGAATATCACGCTCGAGCGCAGCATCAGTCCGGACCGGGATCTGTGTCAGGGGAACGAGATTCAGATCTATCAGATTATCATCAATCTCTGCAACAATGCGATGCAGGCCATGAAGGAAGACGGAGGAACGCTCACCGTGACAGCGGCGGCGGTGCAGGCCGGGGAGAGACATGACGAATATTTCCGCGGCAGACCGGAGCAGTGGTTCTACCGGATCAGCGTGCGGGACACTGGCTGCGGGATGACGCAGGAAGAGATTGATCAGATCTTCATCCCGTTCTATACAACGAAGCGGCCGGGTGAGGGAACCGGTCTCGGGCTTGCGATTGTTCAGCGCCTTGTCGATGCGCATTCCGGTCATATCTGCGTGCACAGTCAGATCGGAAAAGGGAGTGAATTCGTGGTCTACTTCCCGGTTCTTCCCCAGACAGAGAACGCCGGGGAAGAGAGCGCTGAAGCATAGCTTGCTGGGCCAGAAAGCGCGAGAAAATAGAGTGACGGAGTAGAAAACACCGGGCAAGAAAGCTTCCAGGCTAAGAGTGTCAGGAACGCGGACAACCGGGCATAGAATGCCGGAAAGGTGGGCATTGGCGGATCAGACAGTGTCTGAGGCGAGGTCAGCTCGGATCTTCCCGGCCAGAAAATGCTTACCAGGATATTCGGAGATGCTCATGGTGCTGTTGCGGTACCGCAGGTCGGCCGTGACGTCCGGTCCGAACCAGTCCGGCGGGAGAAATGCATTCGCCTCCTCCACCGAGGGAAATTCGACTTCCGCCAGAATCATGTCATCAAACGGTTCCTGAAAGATGTCCATCTCGATGGTATAGGAGCCAAAGGGAATCAGCACGCGCCGCTTGGCTATCCGGCTGCCGTCCGCTTTGCTGCGGAGGTGTTCATAGGCCTCCCGGGTGAGAGGAAATTCGTGCTCCTCGTGCGCCAGGATTCCCTGTCCCTTGATCGTCAGGATGTACTGGTCGTCGGAGCGGCGGACGCGCAGGACTGGCTCACGGCAGAGGTAAGCCTGTTCGATGATGCGGCAAGGGTATGACTTCCAGTTCTCCGGCAGCCTGGGAATCAGAAATTTTCGTTCAATTTCCATGATGGATGTCTCCTCGGGTTTCCCCATTTTCAATTCATTCACACCCAGAGTGTTCATTTCAGTAGCTATTATAGCGGCAGAGGGGAGCGCGGAAAAGCCTTGATTCGCTGTATGAATTCGCATAGAATAGACAGGAACTTCAGCAAATCAGACAAGATGTGAGGTTAGTGCGATATGATGAATTTCAATGATAAGAAGACGAAGAGAGTCGCAGCGGCAGTGATCGTTGTGATCCTGTGCGCGGCGATGACGGTCGGACTGCTGACCGGCATCATGGGCCTTGCGGGAATGTGACGCGGCAGTGGATATTGTGATGACCGGCTATGCCGGCCTTCTCGCGAGCTCGCAGCTGGTGCGGGAGCGCCGCGAAGAGCTGCGGACATTTCTGCCGGAGCATTTTCTGAAGAGGTTGGAACAGACTGCGCCGTTCTTGCTGAGGCAGACCGAAGAACAGACGGAGGAGATCCTCCGGCGGCAGCCGTCATCATGCGGCGGGAGCGGAGTCAAGGCCGCGCTCTGGGAGCTCGGAGAAGCGACGCAGCAGGCTGGCTTTGCAGGCGGACTGGAGGCGGAGCTGGACCGGATTCCCATCCGCCAGGAGACCATCGAGATCTGTGAAGCACTGGAACTGGACCCTTATGCTCTCCCTTCCGGCGGCCGGCTCTTTCTGCTGCCGGACGGCCTGTGGAGCGGCGCGGCAGTGATCGGGCACCTGACGGGTGATAAAGCGAGAGTCATACTGACGCTCAGCGGGCGGCAATATCTGCCGCGTCCAGCGGATCACTCGGCTTGTCATGACTACAGACATTGCAGAGCATGACGCAGCATGCCGCGTCCGGCGTGCAGTGAGGCGAAGAAGGCAGGCCGGAGCGCAGCGGAATGGGAAGGATGAAAACCAGCGGCCGCGGGGAAGCCGTGGAGCAGGAATGCACGGAATAAGCAGATCCAGAAGGCCTTGGATGAAGGAAAACGTGGAAGAGGAAAGAAGCATGCGAGAGAAGATTCTGTCGATCATCGAGAAAAATGCGCGCATCGACCTGCATGATCTGGCGGCGATGGTGGGAGCCGATGAGATCACGGTGGCCAATGAACTGGCCGATATGGAGCGTGATAATGTCATCAGCGGATATCACACCCTGATCAACTGGGACAA
>CADBOY010000242.1 GCA_902796405.1 uncultured Lachnospiraceae bacterium
GCTCATGCCGGACAGATCGATGCCTTCCGCGAAGATGCCTTCGGGAATGGTCATACCGTCATAATCAGAAAGCTCAGCGGGTGCTGTCGCTGTCTCACCGGATGCGCTGCTTTCCGTTCCCTCGGCAGCAGAGTCCTGTGATTCCGCAGTCTCCGCCTGAGCAGCCTGCGATGTGGCTGCGGCAGGGCTCTCTGTGGTATCGGCATCCGCAGCGGAAGAAGCAGACTCCCCCATGCTTATGCCGGGAAGCGAAGTGAGGCTCAGAAGGACAGCGAGAAAACAGGCTGTTGCTTCTGCGCCGTGGCGGAGTACCATACGGCGGGATAACTTTTTACGGATTAATACATTCATGGATTGTATCATCTCTCATTGAATCAGGATTCATTCAGCTGCAGGCTGTTCCGGAGCAGCAGACATATCCTGTATATTCACAGGCTGCTGCACGATATAAAGGCACAGGCGGCTGACATCATGCTGATTCTGCATGGCACATGTGTTTGAAGCGGCTATGATTATAGCACAGATCCGGCGCGTTTCAAACCCTTGCCGCGCGCGCCATTCCCGCGGATTCCGCCGTTTCCGGCCGTTCCGGCATGGTTTGCTCTCCGGACGCTGAAAATTGCGCTGGAGTCCTGCATATATCGGTGATATAATCTTTAAGATAGGGCAAGCTGTGGAAGAATACAGCCGGTATGAATGATACATCTTGTTTATTAGGTAAATATATAAGATGAATTTGTTATGGCCGTGCCGCCTTCCGCTTTGAGCAAGGCTGAGAGAAAGGAGAAGGAGCTCGGATATGGCTAAGATACATGTTGTTTTTTCAGCTGAAGGAAAAAGTGTGGATGTGGAAGAGGGAACGACAATTCTCGATGCGGAGATTGCCGCGGGAATTGTTCCTAACGCTCCATGCGGTGGCCAGGGAAAATGCGGGAAATGCAAAGTGAAAATCCGTGAGGGGACGGTTCTTGCCTGTCAGACGACAGTACGGGACGGAATGACTGTGGATACTTCCGCGGTTGCTCCGGAGGATGTGACAATCCTGATGGACGGTGTATTTCGCCCTGTTGCGTTTGCGCCTGGTTCCATGCCAAAATCCGCGCATCCGCTGATCGCGGCGGTGGATCTTGGCTCGACTTCTATCGTGTGCTATCTGCATGACGGGAGGACGGGCAGACAGGTTGGCGTGAAAAGTACGCTGAATCCACAGCGCCAGTATGGCGGAGATGTGGTGCAGAGAGCAAGCTACGCGCTGGAGCATGGCGCGCAGATGCTGAGTTCCTGTGTGCGGGAAGCGATTGACACGCTTCTCCGTGAGCTCGCGGAAGAAAATGGAGCCAGTGAGACGGATATCACGAGGATCGTGATGGTCGGAAATTCCTGTATGCATCATCTGTTTCTGGAGATACCGACCGATTCGCTGGTTCTCGCTCCGTATGAGCCCAAGGTGAAGACGCCGGTAACCGTTCGCGCCGTCGATGTCGGGCTGCATATTCATCCGGAAGCGCAGCTTCACTGGCTCGCGAACATCGGAGGATTTGTCGGCGCGGATACTGTGGGCTGCATCCTTGCCGCAGATCAGGAGAATGCGGATAAACTCACTTTGATGGTGGATATCGGAACCAATGGTGAGATGGTGCTCGGCGACCGCAGGATGGGACTGACTGCCTGCTCAACGGCGGCAGGACCTGCCTTTGAGGGAGCGAAGATTACCTGCGGCATGCGGGGCGGGACGGGAGCGATCGATCATGTCCACATCGAAGACGGAAAGATGGTCTGCCATGTGATCGGCGATGGAAAGGCCATCGGCATCTGCGGGTCCGGCTTGCTGGATGCGGCTGCCTGCATGCTGAAACTGGGCATCATTGACGAGAGCGGCCGACTGGATGAGACGTATTATTTTACTGACGACGTGTTCATGAACCAGAAGGACGTCCGCGAACTGCAGCTTGCCAAGGCAGCCATATCCGCGGGAATACACATTCTGTGCTCCAGACAGAATGTCCCGCTGGAGCAGGTGGAGCAGGTCTTGCTCGCCGGAGCCTTCGGCAACTATCTGGATCCGCACAGCGCCTGTGCCATCGGCCTTCTTCCGAGGGAACTGGAAGACCGGATTATTCCGGTTGGCAATGCAGCAGGTGCCGGCGCCCAGATCGCCGCGCTGAACGAGGAGGAAGAAAAGAGAAGCGGAGAGATCGCATCCCGCGTCCACTTCGTGGAACTGGCGCTGGATTCGAATTTTCAGGACGTCTATATCGATGAGCTTTCCTTTGGAGAAGAAGAAGACTGACTTGTCACTCCGTAAGGGGAGGGACGGAATTGCCGTTTTGCGCGGGAAAGCACGGAACTGCTGCTTCGCACAGGAAAGCATGAAATGGCCGCTTCGCGCGGGAAAGTACGGAATTGCCACCTCTCATCGAGATGCTGCGATCCGGCATCCGGTGAGAAGCTCATATATATTCAAAAGAAGGAGACATGGTTATGTACGAGGAAGAGTACGCGAATATTGAACATTATGCGCAGGAAGCGGGATTTGAACACTACCATCTGCTGGATCCTGCGACGATGGTCATGAAACAGGAAGTGCGGGATATGTGCAAGGCGAATACCTGCGGCAAATACGGTGCCAGCTGGTCATGTCCGCCTGCCTGTGGAACCATCGAGGAATATGCGGAGCAGGTGCACAAGTATCACTGGGGCATCGTAGTTCAGACCGTGGGTCAGCTGGAGGACAGCCTGGACTTTGAGGGAATCATGGAGGCTTCGGAGACACATAGCAAGCGGTTCCTGAAGATGGTGGAACAGATGCGGGAAGACTGTTCCGGCATCCTTCCGCTGGGAGCAGGAACCTGCATGATCTGCAAGAAATGCACGTATCCGGATGAACCTTGCCGTTTCCCGGAGAAAAGGATCACTTCCGTGGAGGCGACCGGTGTAGTGGTCAATGAGATGTGCAAGGCCAACGGTCTGGAGTACAACTATGGTCCGAATACCATTGCCTATACCTCATGTGTGCTGGTCGGCTGATTCCTGCGGATGCGTTTTATCCTTGCCGGAACGCTCTCCCGGTGCGGTTTTTCTGGACTGGCGGGACTTCGAGGAGGCGGCATTGTTCTCCTCTTCCATATCAAGAATGTGATAGGAGAGGAGCAGATACAGAACCTCTGCGGGGTCGTCCAGGTCCAGATGCAGCATGGAATGAATCTTATCCAGCCGGTACAGCAGTGTGCTTCGGTGAATAAACAGA
>CADBOY010000243.1 GCA_902796405.1 uncultured Lachnospiraceae bacterium
TGACATAGTCAGACGTACACCCGCATTCCCATATCAAACGATATCCGGTGCACAGCTTCTCTTACAATACTCGGAACCGGCTTTCTCTTCTGTTTTCTCCTCCGGTTTCTTTTCTATATTCTTTTCTGCCGTCTCTTCTGCTTTCTTATCTGCCTTCATCTCTGTCTTCTCCTCTTCTATCCGGTCTCCGGACTGGCTCCTGCCTGGGAAGAGCCAGCTCAGGAAGAAGAAGGCAATGGCGCCTGCCAGTGCTGCGGACAGAATGGAGTCTGCCTGAGGAATGCCGCTCAGCTTCCGCAGCTTCAGCAGATACCATCCCGTCCCGACAATCAGTGATCCCAGGCAGGCTTCACGGGAAGCACGTTTCCATATATGGCCGAATACGTACGGGAAGAAACTGCCGGCTGCCTGCAGGCTGAGTGATATCGTGATCGTGGCCAGTATGTCACTGCTGTAGATGGCTACGGTAAACGAAGCCAGCATCCCGAACACCATCGCCAGCCGCGCTGCAGCTACATTCTCCCGCCCATGCGCCGACGGGTTGATATAAACACGGTAGAAATCATTGCTGTACACGGAACCCGCGCCCAGGAGGGCGAGATCTGCGCTTGACATTGCTGCCGCGACGATTCCGGCAAACAGAATGCCCGACACCACTTTCGGCATCGATGCCTGCGCCATCGCCGGAAGAGCGAATTTTCCGCTTCGGTCCATGATCTCCATCACTTCGGCGCTCAGGGAACCATTCTGATAGAGAGCGAGGGACGTCAGTCCCAGCACCACCGGGATCGCGGAAAACAGCAGAACAAGGACACCGGCAGCCGCTGAGCCGATCCGGATAGTCCGTCCACTGTCCGCCCCCAGGCAGGCAGACACCGCCTGTTCGCCGCTTGTCACTGCCATGACAAACAGAAGAAAGTAGGACAGGATCTCCTTCCATCCTCCAATGCCGCTGGTAAGATGCATCGTTTCCGGGGAGAGGACAGATGTCACACCGGACCATCCGCCTGCCATATGCAGAGCAAATGGTACCGCCAGACACATGCCGGCAATCACCATCACCAGCTGCAGTACATCGGTCAGTGCCACTCCCCACATTCCTCCGAGAACTGCATACGCGCAGATCAAAACCGCCATCAGAAGAAGGGCCATGTAATAATCCATGCCAAGCATCACCCGAAGGATGGAGGCGGATACACTGATCTGTGCGGAAGTGATGCCAATCAGCGAGACGAGCGTAAGCACGCTCTCGATCACTCCCGCCGTTTTTCCATAGCGAATCCGAAAGTACTCCGGGACCGTGCGTACTCCAGTGCGCCTGAGTCTCGGAGCGATCAGGCCGAGGACGATCAGCGATGCACCAATGGCCAGATTATACCAGATGGCACTAACTCCCCATCTGCTGTAGGTGTTCGCGGCGACTCCGATGGTACTGCCGCCGTCGATACAGGTCGCCGCCAGTGTTCCTGCCAGCACCAGGGGACCGATCTGCCTCCCTGCCAGCATGAAATCCGCGGTGTGCTTGATCTTCACCGAGGAGCGGATGCTGATTCCCAGAACCAGCAGAAGATACGCTGCAACGATAATCCAGATGAGCATGCTGTACCCTCCCATAAGCGAGGCCTTCCGGCAACTGCCTGGAATCTGCTGGCCTCATTCTTGTATATCTTCGGATTTTTACCAGAACCAGGCCTTCACAGCAGCGCCCGGTTAGTAGACATAAGTACCTGAACCATGCCTTTCCTGCGGCGCCCGGTATGTATAAGTGCCTGTACCATGCCTTTCCTGCGGCGCCCGGTATGTATAAGTGCCTGTACCATGCCTTTCCTGCGGCGCCCGGTATGCATGCCGACATTGTACCGCCCGTTTCCCGGGACTGTCAAGGAATCCGGTGAATACCGGCAGCAAGAGACGTTTGATCCTCCGATAATTTTTTCAATATTTTATAGGAAAACGATTGACTTTTTCCTACATTTTGATATACTGACAATGTCAGATGAGAAAGCAAGAAATCATCTGTTTCACGTTGTCCTCTTACTTTACTTCTATATCTCTATAGAGAAGCCCCGGTCTGGATCGCCGGGGCTTCTCACATGTACGAAAATCCTGTTATGAAAAATTGCGGTGGTAAGCCGTGGCTATGTTCCTCGCCGAAAAGCGCTTTAGATCTGAAAGGACTGCTCTGCGGAACAGGCAGCAGTATGCTATGGCTGTGTTCCTCGCCGGGAAATGCCTTATACTCGGAAGGACTGCTCTGCGAAACAGGCGGCAGTATGCCGCGGTTATGCTCTTCGGCAAAAAACGATTCCCGCTAATTAAAAGTGCGGGGCACTCCGCTCTACCGCCGTGAAAAGCAGAAATAAGGCAGGGAGGCCGATCGTCCGGCTCCCTGCCTCATTTTTATCTTACTGACATTTTATCGCAAAGCTGATCACTCAAAAGGATCTCCGGAAAGGAAGCAAATTACGTTTCGTCATCCGGCTCTTCTTCCGCCGCAGGCGCTGTATTCTCCTCGGTCTCAGTGGGATTCTCCGCCTGCGCCTCAGGCGCTTCGGATACTTCCGGCGTTTCCGGCTCGGAAACCGGCTCTTTCACCGGCTCGGACGCGGCTTCCGCCGGCGCACTTGCTTCCGGTTCTGCCGGCTGCTCTTCCTCTTCCGGCGGAAGAAGATCACTGCCATCGGTGTCCAGTTCCACGTCACGGTAGCACTTCATACCGGTTCCTGCCGGAATCAGTTTTCCGATGATGACATTTTCCTTCAGGCCGACCAGATGATCCACCTTGCCCTGGATGGCCGCTTCCGTCAGAACCTTCGTGGTCTCCTGGAAGGATGCCGCCGACAGGAAGGATTCTGTTGCCAGCGATGCCTTCGTGATACCGAGCATGATTCTCTTGCCTTCGGCCGGGGTCTTCCCCTCTTCCTCCAGCTTTTCGTTCATGTCCTCAAAATCCAGGACATCCATCGTCGTTCCCGGAAGGATACCGCTGTCTCCGCTCTCGTCAACGCGGACCTTTTTGAGCATCTGGCGGACGATGACCTCCACATGTTTGTCATCGACATCCACGCCCTGCAGTCGGTAAACTCTCTGTACCTCGCGGATCATATAGTTCTGAACCGCTGCCACTCCCTTGATGCGGAGCAGATCATGCGGATTGACGGAGCCTTCCGTCAGTTCATCACCAGCTTCAACAGCCTGTCCGTCCTCCACCTTGATTCTGGCACCGTAAGGAATCAGATAGGTCTTCGAGGCACCGTTCTCGTTGTCCGTGACCACGATCTCCCGCTTCTTCTTGGTATCGCGAAGCGCAACCTGTCCGGCAATATCCGAGATGATGGCAAGGCCCTTCGGCTTACGCGCTTCGAACAGTTCCTCAACACGGGGAAGACCCTGTGTGATATCGCCGCCGGCCACGCCGCCGGAGTGGAAAGTCCGCATGGTAAGCTGTGTACCAGGTTCACCGATGGACTGTGCTGCGATAACGCCGACAGCCTCTCCGATCTGAACCGGCTTCTGTGTCGCCATGTTGGCGCCGTAGCACTTTGCGCAGACGCCGCTGTGGGAACGGCAGGTCAGGACGGTGCGGATCTTTACCTTCTGCCGTCCGGTTGCGATGATCTTCGGAGCCACCGAAGGCGTCACCAGGGTGTTCGCCCTGGCGATCACTTCACCGGTCTCAGGATCCGTGATATCTTCGGCCAGCGTGCGGCCGGTGATTCTTTCCTGGAGTCCCTCAATTTCTTCCTTGCCGTTCTTGAACGCGGAAATCTCCAGATACGGGATCTCCTTGCGCCCGACAGCGCAGTCCTCTTCGCGGACAATAACCTCCTGGGAGACATCAACCATACGGCGGGTCAGGTAACCGGAGTCAGCGGTTCGCAGTGCAGTATCCGACATTCCCTTCCGGGCACCGTGTGCCGATACGAAATACTCCAGAACATCCAGTCCCTCACGGAAGTTGGACTTGATCGGAAGTTCGATCGTGCGTCCGGTCGTATCTGCCATCAGGCCTCGCATACCGGCCAGCTGCTTGATCTGCTGATTCGAACCACGGGCACCA
>CADBOY010000244.1 GCA_902796405.1 uncultured Lachnospiraceae bacterium
TTAAGAATTCGTATGCGAAAAATTCACATGCCGTCACTTGTTCTTTCCGCTGAACTGACAGGTGAATGTGATGACTCCGTCCTTCCAGCTGGCACTGATCTTTCCGTGCATCTGGCGGACAATGGTCTCTGCCACGGAGAGGCCGATTCCATACCCTCCCCGGTCCGTATTGTGCGCGCCATCCTCCCGGTAGAACCGGTCGAAGAAACGGCTGCAGTCCACACCGGCGCCTTCCGCGTAGGAATTCGAAGTGGAAAGGTGCACATTGCGGCCCTGGCGGCTGAGAGCGACCGTAATTACTCCACCGTCATCGCAGTATTTGACCGCGTTGTCCGTGAGCAGAGAGGTCAGCTGCCGGAGCAGGCTGTCATCTGACAGAAGCGATATCCCGTCCTCCACCTGAACTTCCAGCGTCTTGGATTCGCTCTCCGCCACCGGCTTGAATGACTCCGCGGTCTCCCGGACTGGTTTCGAAGCATCGATCCATATCAGATCCACTCCCGTGGCATTCTCCTGCGAGCGCGCAATCATCACGAGATTGCGGATCAGGCCGTCCATGCGTGAGACCTGGCGCAGCGTCGACTGCGTCCACTCGTTGCTTCCGCCAAGCATCTCCTGCATCTCGGTATTTGCCCGGATGACCGCAAGGGGCGTCTTGAGTTCATGGCTTGCATTGGTGATAAACTGCTTCTGCCGCTCGGAATTTTCCACCTCCGGCCGGACAATCCGAAGGGATATGGCGCGCATGACCAGGAACACGGTCAGCGTGCCGAAGGCCAGAAGAGAGACCACCATATAATAAATCCGCAAGGTGGTTGACAGCTCTCCGCTGTAGTCTACATAGACGATGATGGTTCCTCCGCCGGCCCGCTCTGCCACTTTATAATAAAAGCCGCCATAGCTTCCAGAGTTCCCGTGCTGCTTTATGGCAACGGAGGCGTAATACTCCGCCTCATTGACATCCAGAGAGTTCGTAAAGCTGTTCTTCACCGCCTCTAGGTTCCCGTCTGCATCGTAAAGCACGGCAAAATAATGCGTCAGTTCATCGACGTTCGCGTTCCGGTGGAAGATATTGCCGGTTCCAAAGAAATCCGACAGAGAGCGAAACATCGAATGATGATATTTTTTCTCGGCGATGGAACTCTCCACCGGAGAGAGCGTGGGAGTCAGCGGCTCACCAGCCGTCTCCGTCTCTCCCGCCGCAGTCTGCCCGGCCGGCGTGTGATCTGCGGTCTGCGCGGACTCCTGCATTGTCAGACTGGTCTCGTTCTGCGCGGATTCCTGAATCATCAGACCCGCCTCATCCTGTGCGGATTCCTGCATTCCGACCTGCGCGGATGCCGCTGTACCGGTCTGTACGGATTCCTGCGCTGCCGCATCCGCCTCACTCTGCGCGGACTCCTGCGACGCCTGATTTTCCCCGGTCTGGCCGGATTCGGTCTCTTCTTCCGAGCTTCCTTCTTCCGCCAGATTCATCTGTGGCATGTCGCCATCATTCTCGATGATATAATCGAGCACCTGCATGGCTTCATTGCGTGACGCCCATGTGGTGAAGAAGTAGATGATGCCGCCCATGATCAGCATAACGAGGAAGAAGGACAGCGTGGAGGCCAGGATGAATTTTCTCCGAAGACGGTTGATCTCCTGTTCGGTCATTCATTCGCCTCCTCCCCGTTCAGACAGAACGAACCGCCCCGCTCTCCCGTGATCTCCGCGTGGGAGGCGATGGCCTGCAGCTTTCTTCTCAGATAATTGATGTAGAGCCAGACCGTATCCGCATCCGCCTCCGGTTCCGTGCTCCAGACGCGGCTTAGCAGATACTGCGTGTCCAGCGGTTTCCCT
Source organism: uncultured Lachnospiraceae bacterium (assembly GCA_902796405.1). Taxonomy (GTDB): domain Bacteria; phylum Bacillota; class Clostridia; order Lachnospirales; family Lachnospiraceae; genus UBA3305. Next base: position 1,843 of record CADBOY010000244.1, read on the forward strand.
GCATTCATCATCAAGGTCTGCAGCAGTTCAAATTCCTTGATGGAAAGCCGCACGGAGTTCTCGGAGACGAGAGCAAAGGTATCCGCATCCAGAGAGAAATCGGCATACTTCATATTCTGCGGGCTGTACTGCGTGCGCCGCCTTGTCATCGCGTTGACTCTGGCGAGAAGTTCCTTCATGGCAAATGGCTTCGGCAGGTAGTCGTCGGCTCCGGCATCGAGCCCTGCCACGCGGTCATCGATCTCCGCCTTGGCCGTCAGCAGGAGCACCGGCGTCAGAATGTTGCGCCTGCGCATCTCCGTCAGCACGGAAATGCCGTCGCGCCGGGGCATCATGATATCCAGAATCACGCCATCGTAGCCATTTTCCAGGATGTGATTCAGCGCCTCTTCCCCATCATAAACCGAATCCACCTCATAGCCCGAATGCTGCAGCATCACCGTGACCACACGGTTCAGATCCGATGTATCTTCTGCGAGCAATATCTTCATCTTTTTCTGTCCTCCTTGTCTTCGCCTTCCGTCTGCGGGTACATCATGTCGCGGATCGTCTGCATCGAAGCGTCAGTGGACGCCAGCTCATCCGCGCAGCGCTTGAGCTCCCGGACAATCAGGTCCGTATTGCCGTTCACCTGTTTCTTGTACTTCAGGTGATGTTCGAGCGCCGCCCAGGTATCCATGGAAATCGTGCGGAGCTGAATCTCGGCGTAGAACTCATCATGCACGCGCAGAATCAGATGATAGCTGCGGTATCCGTTCGGCTTAGCATGTCGGATATAGTCCTTCTCCTCGATGACCTGGCAGCTCGGAAGGCGCACCAGATAGTCGCGGATCGCGTAGACGTCGTCGAGGAAGGCACACACCACGCGGATTCCGATCGCGTCGGTGATCTTGGTGAGGGCGGATTCCGTCGTCTCCGGGAGGCCTCGCCGCCGGCACTTCTCCCTCATGCTCTCCTCGCTCTTGATCCGCGAGGAACAGTGCTCGACCGGATCCATTCCGTATTTCTCAGTCAGCTGCTGACGCACCTGCTGAATTTCTTCGAGGAGCTCGTCTCTCACGGCCTCCATTCTCGGCAGATTGTCTCCGTATATACTTTCCATGGCACCGCGGCCTTCCTTTCCTGCAAATTCTTATTCCGGCATAAAACCGGTCTGTCTGCTCAGTATCACAGCAGCGCGGTCCTTCCAGCCGCCCGATGTCCACCTGGCCTGCCAGGATACGCGATGAGCCGGATCCTCCGTCGGATCCGGCTCATCTCATTATATATAATATTGTACGTTTCGGCCAGACGAACGAATCAGTTCGCAGAAATTTCATCTTTGCGGGCGTTCAGCCGGTCGATGTTCTCCATCAGGATCTTCGTGAGCTCTTCATGAATCTGTCTCTGTGCTGGATAACGCTCTACCAGCTGCTGCACAAAGTCCGCGAAGCGGTACTGTACCTTCCGTTCTACCAGGAAAGAGAGCACCGTGCGGTGCGTGAAATCAACGTCCTCGATCTCATGACGCTGGAAGCCGCCTCCGCCGTACATGGCTTCATAGCTGTCTGCCGCACAGAATGCTGCGAAATCATCCGCTCCCCGGTGGCTGGCGATCTCTGTATAGAAGTCCTGCATCGTTCTCTCAAAGCGGTAGAGCGGTTCAAAGCCTCTTCCGCGGCAGAACCGGTCGCAGAAATTCCGGAA
>CADBOY010000245.1 GCA_902796405.1 uncultured Lachnospiraceae bacterium
GCCTGAACGAGGACAATAAGGTCTCCCTGTTCGTCCGCTTCATTGACATTGCATCTGGAACATACGAGACCCGGATTGTGAACAAGAATCACTGACAGGAGATGGGATGGAACCGTACAGCGGCTTTGCCGATATCTATGATCTGTTTATGGACAATGTGCCATACGACGAATGGGAAGAGCTCCTTGCGGAGCTCTTTTCCGCACGCGGCGTCACCGGCGGCCTGATGCTGGAGCTTGGCTGCGGCACGGGGACGATGACCGAGCGCATGGCAGCGCGCGGCTATGACATGATCGGGCTGGATCTTTCGGAGGAAATGCTGGCGGCAGCGGCGGAAAAGCGAGCGGAATCCGGAAGCAGCACGCTGTACCTGCAGCAGGACATGAGACAGTTTGAGCTCTACGGTACAGTGGCCGGCATTTACAGTGTCTGTGATTCGCTGAATTACGTGACGGACCGGAAAGATCTCGTACGGGTATTCCGCCTGGTGAACAATTATCTGGACCCGAATGGTGTCTTTGTGTTTGATTTTACGACACCGGAGTACTATGCGGATCCGTCGCGCCGCGAACCGGTCGTGGAGGAGCAGGAGGGCATCACGCTGATCTGGGAGAATGCCTACGAGCCGAGCACGCAGGAGAACCGCCATCTGGTAACGATATTCACTCCGGTCCGGGCAGAGGATGCCTGGCTGGATGAGTGCGATGGCCCGCGGAAGGTTCGGCTGCCGCAGGGCGATGATCCGGTCTATGTGAAGGAGCAGGAGATTCATGTGCAGCGCGGTTATACGCCGGAGGAGATTCTGTCCGCACTCCGCGAGGCTGGCCTTCGGCCGGAGACGATGCTGGATGCGGTGACGCATGGAGAACCAGGCCCGGGAAGCATGCGGATATTCTGCGTTGCCAGGGAGCAGGGCAAGCAAATGAGTGAGTAGAGATAAGACCGGTACATCCAGGGTGAGAAAGTCTGAATTCTGGAGCAGCCGGGAAGATCCTCTGGTCAGCGCGGCAACTGTGCGGATGCACAGAGAGATAAGGACAAGACAATGAGTGACTATATGATTCGCGCCGTGGCGGCGGAGGGAAAGATCCGCGCGTTTGCGGCGTACACAACCGATACGGTAGAGGAGGCCAGACGGCGCCACAACACAAGCCCGGTCATCACCGCGGCTCTGGGCCGCCTGCTCACCGCGGCGGCGATGATGGGAAGCATGATGAAGGGCGACCGGGACCGCGTGATGCTGAAGATCAACGGGGACGGTCCGGTGAAGTCGATCACCGCTCAGGCCGACACTCATGGACGGGTGCGCGGATTTGCCGCAGTGCCTCAGGTGATTCTTCATGCGAATGCCAAGGGCAAGCTGGATGTCGGCGGCGCAGTGGGCAATGGCGTCCTGACTGTGACGAAGGACATCGGCATGCGTGAGCCGTATGTCGGAACCACGATGCTGGTTTCAGGCGAGATCGCCGAGGATCTGACGTATTATTTCGCGGAATCCGAGCAGGTTCCGTCGTCGGTCGGACTCGGCGTCCTGATGAACCGGGAGAACACCGTCCGGCAGGCCGGCGGGTTTATTGTACAGCTGATGCCGGGAGTGGACGACGAGGTGATCTCCCGGCTGGAGGAACGGATCCGGAACATCGATTCCGTCACGAGTATGCTGGACCGCGGAATGAGCCCGGAGGACATCCTGAATGAGATCCTGGAGGGATTCTCGCCGGAGCAGCTCGGCGGCCGCACGGACATCGCGTTTTCCTGCGGGTGCTCGAAAGAGAAGATCCGCTCGGCGGTGTCGGGCCTGAAAGCAGAGGAGCTGGAGAGCCTGATCGAAGGAGAACAGCCGGTGACGGCACACTGTGACTTCTGCAATACGGATTATACATTCACGCCGGACGAGATCCGCGCCATTATTGCCGGAAAGACAATACTGCAGTGATGAAAGAAGGAAAAAGATGATATCAGAGAAAATGAAACCGCTGGTGCAGAACAACTCGGCGATCCGGGCAATGTTCGAGGAAGGCACGAAGATGAAGGCCATTTATGGAGAAGACAACGTCTACGACTTCAGTCTGGGCAATCCGAACGTGCCCGCGCCTAAGGAGGTCAAGGAAGCGATCTTCGATATCCTCGAGCATGAGGATCCCGTGAAGGTGCACGGTTACATGAACAACGCGGGATTCCCGGAGACGAGGAAGGCGATTGCGGACTCTCTGAACCGCCGGTTCGGCACAAAGTTTCACGCAGAGAACCTCATCATGACGGTCGGCGCCGGAAGCGGACTGAACATCGCTCTCAAGACGGTGCTCAATCCCGGAGATGAAGTCATCACGTTTGCTCCGTATTTCGTGGAATATGGCGCGTATGTCCGTAACTATGACGGCAATCTGGTCGTTGTTTCTCCGGACACAGAGACGTTCCAGCCGAATCTGGCGGAATTTGAGAAGCGCCTCACGAGCCGGACACGCGCCGTCATCATCAACACGCCGCACAATCCGACCGGCGTCATTTACTCGGAAGAGACGCTGAAGAAGCTGGCTGCCATACTGGAGAAGAAGCAGAAGGAGAATGGCAGCCCGATCTTCCTGATCTCCGATGAGCCGTATCGGGAACTTGCCTATGACGGCGCGGTGGTTCCCTATGTCACGAAGTACTACGCCAACACGATTGTCGGCTATTCCTACAGCAAATCCCTGTCGCTGCCCGGCGAGCGGATTGGCTATATTCTGATCCCGGATGAGCTGGAGGACTCGGAGAATGTCATCGCTGCGGCGACGATCGCAAACCGCGTGAGCGGCGCGGTCAACGCACCGTCTCTGATGCAGCTTGTGATTGCGCGGTGCGTCGACTGCAAGTGTGATGTCGGCTACTATGAGAGAAACCGGAACGCCCTCTACGGTGGGCTGAAGGAAATGGGATTTGACTGCGTGAAGCCGCAGGGCGCGTTCTATCTGTGGATCAAGTCTCCGGTTCCGGATGAGAAAGAATTTGTTGCGAAGGCGAAGGAACAGCACATCCTGGTGGTACCCGGTTCTTCCTTTGCTGGCCCCGGCTACGTGCGCGCTTCCTATTGTGTCTCTTATGAGACAATTGAACGGTCCATGCCGGCATTCCGGAAGCTGGCCGAATTCTACGGTCTGAAGGGCTGAACCGAAGCGAAAGCCGGCAGCGCAGACTGCCGCAGCAAGTGAACAATGGAACAACAGGCCTTAATGCCGGCGTAGAAGCTCCCAGCACTGGCGTGCTGTGAGGCAGCAGATTGCGGAGCCAACAGGAGCGGGGAGTAACCAGTGAAAACATCCTGGTGGCACAGATTCATACTGAGTCAGGAGAACGGGAGTTATGTCTGAGAACTTTTTCGCGACCATCTCGCGCATGAAATACATTGAACGGTGGGCTTTGATGCGTAACTCCCGCCCGGAGAACCTGAGCGAGCACGCCTCAGAGGTTGCGATGATCGCGCATGCGCTCTGCGTGATCGGAAATGTCCGCTATGGGAAGCATCTCAATGCGGAGAAGGCCGCACTGGTGGGTCTGTATCATGACGCCTCGGAGATTATCACCGGCGATATGCCGACGCCGGTGAAATACGGGAATGATGATCTCAATGCGGCGTATAAGGCGGTCGAAGCTTCGGCGGAGAAGAGACTGCTGAAGGGCCTGCCGGACGATCTTCGGCCAGTCTATGAGAGGATTTTCCAGCCGGAAGCGGGCGCAGCAGACTGCTCTGCGGCGGAAAAAGAGAGAAAAAACTCTGCGATGGCAGGAGCGGGTCAGCCGGAGTCCACGGCGGAAGCGGAAAAAGGCCAGGCGTTTTCTTCCGCTGAGGCTGAGGCAGAAATCTACATGCGCCGCCTGGTCAAGGCAGCGGACAAGCTTTCGGCTCTGATCAAATGCATCGAAGAAGAGAACGCGGGCAACACGGAGTTCCGTTCTGCCCGCAAGAGCACCCAGCGTGCGATCGACCGGTACAGTGAAGAGATGCCAGAAGTGCGGGATTTCGTGCAGGAATTCCTGCCTCCCTATGGAAGCACCCTGGATGAACTGCTGTAAGCAGAGGCGGAAATCCGGGAGCGAGAGAAGATTAGATGATAATGCGGCGGAAGCGGCCGGGTAAGTACCCAGTCCACTTCCGCCGCGTTTTTCAGAGGTAAATCCTCAGACGTATTTCCCGCCTGTGGATAGAATTCTGCTTCCGGATTGGTGCCACCTGCAGATTTTTCGCTTGCAGACCGGTACCCGACTGCGGATTGCTCTCACCTTCAGCTGGCTTTCCGTCTTCCTTCAGATCTGTCGGGACGTCTCATACATGCCGCGCGTGTACTCGAGCGTCATATTAGTGGCGCTGTAGAGGCTTGCGGTGCTGGGCTTGGCCGGCGTGTAGAACTTCTTCGCAAATTCAGCACCCATCTGGTACTGCAGTTCCGGCGACGCGTCCTTCGGCACCGGATCGCCGCACACGCCGATCACGATCCTGTCACCGTAATCGCGGTACAGCTTCTGCGTGTCATTCATGGGCATCGGCGTCCAGGACTGCCAGCCGGCCTTGATGATGTTGTCAATCTGGGACTCGATGTGACCGCAGCTGTGCAGGTCTGCAATCTTGCCACGTGCCTTGATGGCATCGGTAAGCTGCTTCATATAAGGGACGAAAATGTCCTCTGCCACATCGTGCGAGAAGAACGGATCACGCTGGGAGCCCCAGTCATCGTGATAGGTAAAGCCGCTGATGCCGTCGCCATAGGTATCGCATGCCTTATTGACGATACGGATGGCGAGATCCGTCGTTGCCTGCAGGAGTTCCTTCAGTGCGTCCGTCTGATCATCATCAATCAGCGCAACTGCGGCATCCTGGAATCCCATGAAGGAGATCAGACGCTCGAAGCCGGCACCGTTCAGCAGCCAGAACATATTGGCTTTGCCGTTATCCAGGTACCTGGCGTTCTCCTTTGCACTGCCTTCCCAGTCCCATTCCTCGATATCCGGGAATTTCAGAATGTTCTTCCAGTCGTTGACGTCATCCATCAGCGGGGGAATATTCGGGTCTTCCATGGAACCGGCGTCCATCGGAACATAGACCCACTTGACACCGAACATATCCGGACCGCCGTATTTTTCTACATCATAAGGCTTGCTCTCGATGACGAACCCTCTGGCGATATTGTCCGGGACGATCCGCGGAGAGAATACCGTCGTCTCGATGCCGTAAGGCAGCCATTCGGCTTTCCCCCGGAACATGTCCTCATAGCTCTTGCGGCAGGTTTCCGGGAATTTGTAGATCGGTGTTCCAGGAGATTCCGGGAAAAATGGATTCGGCAGCAGGCCGGGATTTGTCGTTTCCCTCGGATCAAAAGAAAACTGACTCATAGTGGTGCCTCCTTAAAAATATTCCAAATTATTCGTTGTGATTCGGCAGAAAACAGACATTTCCTGCCGTTTGTACACAGATTAGCATAGAAAATCGGCAATCTCAATAAATCACTTACAAGTCAGAAAAAATGATATCGCTGAAAAATGCCGGAAATTTGTGTGGTTCACACCTTGACAAAGATTTGAAGCAGATCTAAAATACTCGAATAAGTCTGCTTACGTGTATCTTTCTATGACACGGCAGACGAAAAAGGCATAGAAGAAGAGGAGTACGATGGTTTCCCCCGCAGAGAGGACTGCCCGCCGGCTGAGAGGTGGTCCGGGACAGAGCCGCCGGAATGTCGCTTCTGAGCCGGGATAGTGAAAGCAAGATCGGACAGAAACAGTCAGAGGCTGTACGAAAGTGTACTGAGAGCAGCCTCCAGTGAATCGAGATCCGGTAATCCAGTCAGCTGTCCCCGTCTTGTCCGCGTTAAGGATTCTGAGAACCAAGAAAGGTGGTACCGCGGAATATTTCGCCCTTTGCGCTCCGGCGCAGAGGGCGTTTGTTTTTTCCAGGGATAGCGCGGCGGGCAGTTCAGGCCGCGGCGCGCCGACGGAATCTCTGCCATATGATGCGCGCGAAGCGTGCGTGGCAGATTGCGGTACAAAAGCGGGCAGGACCTTCCTGCCCGGTGTGGAATATCAGAAGGAGAGCAATATGGCTAAGGAACTCAGCAAAACTTATGATCCGTCCGAGATCGAGGACAGAATCTATCAGAGATGGTTGGAGAAGAAGTATTTCCATGCGGAAGTCGATCCCAGCAAGGAGGCATATTCCATTGTGATGCCGCCGCCCAATATCACTGGTCAGCTTCACATGGGACACGCGCTTGACGGAACGATGCAGGACATTCTGATCCGCTACCGGAGGATGCAGGGCTATTCCGCTCTGTGGCAGCCCGGAACTGACCATGCGTCTATCGCGACAGAGGTCAAGATCACCAACAAGCTGAAAGAGGAAGGAATCGACAAGCACGAGCTGGGCCGGGAGGGCTTCCTGAAGAAAGCCTGGCAGTGGAGAGAGGAATATGGCGGCCGCATTGTAGAGCAGCAGAAGAAGATGGGCTTCTCCGCCGACTGGGACCGCCAGCGGTTCACGATGGACGAAGGCTGTTCGAAGGCAGTGAAAGAGGTCTTCGTCCGTTTGTATGAGAAGGGATACATCTACCGCGGAAACCGCATCGTCAACTGGTGCCCCGTCTGTCATACGTCCATCTCCGATGCCGAAGTCGAATACGAAGAGCAGCATGGGCATTTCTGGCATATCAAATATCCGATCGTCGGTGAGGACGGATATGTCGAGATCGCGACAACCCGTCCGGAGACGCTGCTCGGTGATACAGCTGTTGCGGTAAATCCGGACGATGAGAGATACACGCACCTGGTCGGCAAGATGCTGAAGCTTCCGCTGACGGACCGGGAGATTCCGGTCATTGCAGACTCCTATGTCGACAGGGAGTTCGGAACCGGCTGCGTGAAAATTACTCCGGCCCACGATCCGAACGACTTTGAAGTCGGAAAGCGTCACAATCTGGAACAGATCAACATTCTGAACGACGATGCGACGATGAACGACAAATGCGGGAAATATGCCGGAATGGACCGCTATGAAGCCAGAAAAGCGATGGTCGAGGATCTGGACAAGCTGGGGCTTCTCGTGAAGGTTGTGGACCATGTGCACAACGTCGGTACCCATGACCGCTGCAAGACAACCGTCGAGCCGATGGTCAAGAAGCAGTGGTTCGTCCGCATGGATGAACTGGCAAAGCCGGCCCTTGCCGCGATTCAGAATGGGGATCTTCAGTTTGTACCGGAGAGCTTCGGCAAGACCTACACGCACTGGCTGGAGAATATCCGGGACTGGTGCATCTCCCGTCAGCTCTGGTGGGGCCACCGCATTCCTGCCTGGTACTGCGACGACTGCGGTGAAGTCATCGTCTCCCGCGATACGCCGGACACCTGCCCGAAGTGCGGCAGCCATCACCTGACGCAGGATCCGGATTCCCTGGATACCTGGTTCTCTTCGGCTCTGTGGCCGTTCTCCACACTTGGCTGGCCAGACGAGACCCCGGAGTACAAGTATTTCTACCCGACCGACGTCCTCGTCACCGGATACGACATCATCTTCTTCTGGGTTATCCGCATGGTCTTCTCCGGCTATGAGCAGACTGGCAAGAGCCCGTTCCACACGGTGCTGATTCACGGCCTTGTGCGCGACAGCCAGGGCCGCAAGATGAGCAAATCGCTGGGCAATGGCATCGATCCACTGGAGGTGGTGGACAAGTACGGCGCTGACGCTCTGCGACTGACGCTGATGACCGGCAATGCACCCGGCAATGACATGCGCTTCTACTGGGAGCGGGTGGAGTCGAGCCGGAACTTCGCGAACAAGGTCTGGAATGCCTCCCGGTTCATCATGATGAATTCGGAGGGCGTGGACACCAGCGCGGTGACGCTGGATACGCTGGAGGATTCCGACCGGTGGATGCTCTCGAAGGTGAACCGGCTGGCGAAGGACGTCACGGCAAATCTGGATAAATATGAGCTCGGCATTGCCCTGCAGAAGGTCTATGATTTCATCTGGGAGGAATTCTGCGACTGGTACATCGAGATGGTGAAGCCCCGTTTCTATCAGTCCGGAAATGAGAAGAGCCGGGCGGCTGCGTGCTGGACGCTGAAGACCGTTCTGATTCAGGCGCTGAAGATGCTGCATCCGTATATGCCGTTCATCACGGAGGAGATCTTCTGCAATCTGCAGGATGAGGAAGAGTCCATCATGGTATCGAAGTGGCCGGAATACCGGGAGGACTGGAACTTCGCGCAGACCGAGGATACGATTGAGCGCATGAAGGAAGCCGTTCGTGCGATCCGCGCCGTCCGCACCTCGATGAACGTGCCGCCGAGCCGCCGCGCGGATGTCTATGTCGTCGCGGAGAAGCCGGAAGTGCGTAAAGCGTTTGAAGATGGCATGGATTACTTCAAGGCACTTGGCTATGCAGAGAATGTCCGGATTCAGGCGGATAAGACCGGCATTGCAGCGGATGCGGTTTCGGCCGTCACGGCGGACGCCGTCATGTATATGCCGTTCTCCGATCTGGTGGATGCAGACAAAGAGATCGCCCGCCTGGAGAAGGAGGAGAAGCGGCTGGCCGGCGAGCTGAAGCGCTCGAACGGAATGCTGAACAACGAGAAATTCCTGAGCCGCGCGCCGAAGGAAAAGGTCGACGAAGAGAAGGCAAAGCTTGAAAAGTATCAGCAGATGATGGATCAGGTGCAGAAGGAACTGGCTCATCTGAAGAAGATGTCTAAGTAAAGCATCATCCCGCAGAATCAGAAACAGAAAAACCGCTGCCCCGGAACTACTGGAGAGTCCCGGGGCAGCGGTTTTGTCTGCCTGTGATCCGCCGCGAAAGACAGAGAAAATCGATTGCGGCTTTATTCCTGCGTTCCGTGAGAAGATAGCGGCAGGTTTAGTCTTTCGTTCCGTGAGGAGATGGCGGCAGGTTTATTCTTTCGTTCCGTGTGGAGATACCGGCAGGCAGGTATTTTTATTGATGCAGTCTTTGTCGCAGGGAGAGTAATCCTGGCAGGTCTCATGGATGTGCTGCTTAATTGCCTCAAAGGTCTGACGGCTTATGACATGCTCCATGCGGCAGGCATCTTCTGATGCGGTTCCCGGGTCGACGCCGAGCGTCTGCAGCCAGTGGGAGATGACCTCATGCCGCTCGTAGATGGATTCGCCGATCTCCAGACCGGATCTCGTCAGGGAGATAAAGCCGGCGCTGGAGACCGTGATGTGTCCCTTCTGGCGAAGATTTTTCATCGCGACGCTCACGCTCGGCTTCGTGTAGCCGAGTTCATTGGCGATATCTACGGAGCGGACCACCGGGAGTTCACGGCTGAGCCGGTAGATGGTTTCCAGGTAATTTTCAGCGGATTCATTGCTGGCAGTTCTCATGAAAGAAGTCCTTTTCCGGTGTCGCACTGATATGCGGCAGAACAGGTGAAACGCATTCCGATGCCGCGCCGATGCGCGGCAGAGCAAGTTAAAAATAACCGAAGTAAGTTTCGTGCAATCCAGGTTAGAATATAGCACCCGTGAAGAGCGAATACAAGTCAGTCCGCCCGCGATTTTGAAGCCGCGGCGCAGCATGGATTTTGCCTCCCGGGTATGCTACAATAAACATTGCTGCCTGATTGTCCATCATGCAGCGCATTAACAACATAAGGCGGGTAATCCGAATGAGTGATTCATATACCGAACAGGATATCAGGAAGATGGAAGAGGAGATCGAGTACCGCAGACTCGTGGTGCGCAAGAAGGCGATTGAGGCGGTCAAGGAGGCTCGCGCCCAGGGCGATCTCAGTGAGAATTTTGAATACTACGCGGCCAAAAGGGATAAAAACCGCAATGAAAGCCGGATTCGCTATCTGGAGAGGCTGGTGCGCAGCGCGCACATCATCAAGGATGACTCCGCGGCGGATGAGATCGGCGTCGACACGAAGGTAACCATTCACTTCGTGGAGCAGGACATGACGGAGACCTACAAGATTGTCACCTCGATCCGCGGTGATTCCCTGCGCAATTACATCA
>CADBOY010000246.1 GCA_902796405.1 uncultured Lachnospiraceae bacterium
GGGCAGATCCTCATAAGCATCCATCAGATAGATGTATTTGCCAAGGTAATAGCCGATGCGGCGAAGCCGCGGACTCCAGAAATCCTCCTTGCGGACGAAAATCTCGGCCAGCATCCTGCCGGTGAGTCCGGCCGCCTGGTCCAGATTGTGTACTTTCTCTTTTTCACAGCGGGAAAGCTCGCGGACATAATCCGTAACTGCATTTGCCTGTCTCGGGTATTCCCTGCGGATGCGCTGAACCTGCCTGTGGAGAGCACGGGCGGCGGCTCGGCTCTTCCAGTTCCGGTCGTCTTTCCAGTCATCGAGCCGATCGTAATAGGCAAGGAGCACGTTCATGTCCGCACAGTAATCCGTACAGGATGTGCTTCTTTTCACTAATTCCCGAAGAGGATGTACCGGGCAGCGTTCCCGGAGTGTGACCGGCTTTTCTTCGCCCAGGCTCGACAGCAGAAGGGAGAGAAACGTCATCTCATAGCTCAGCGACATCTGTCCCGCTACACCACACCGGGCTCTCAGCGCATGGCAGAGACCGCAGTACCAGGAGTGGTAGGTTTCATATTCCCGCACCTTCAGTTCCGGTTTATTAATGACAATATATCCGAACATAGTCTAAAAAACCGGGTCCGTGCGGATCCGGCGAATGAGTCAGGGTGATCAGCTCTTGCGAATGAACTCATTGCGGCAGCGCGGGCAGGTGATGGAGATTCTGCCGTGTCCGCGGGGAACGCGGATCCGCTGGTGGCAGTTCGGGCAGCTGTAGAAGCGGTAATCGCGCCGCTGGGAGAATTCCTTCTTCGCCGTGCGGAATCTTCCGGTGATCCGCTCCTCGATCTGAAGAAAACGCAGGTTCTCCTCACTCCGCTTTGAGTGATCGCGAGAGAGAGCCCGCCAGTAATACCAGATCAGGCAAAGCAGGGTGATCCAGTAGAGAATGCGGATGTGGAAGAACATATAGAGGATCAGGGACACAAGTCCGACTCCCATGGTAAAGCGTCCCAGCTGATCGCTGCCGTACCGTCCCGACATGAATTCTCTCAATTTGTCTCTCATCAGTAATTACCTCCGGAACTCCGCGAAAAAAGCATCTCGGGCAGGCTCTCCGGCAGCATCTTCTGCCGGGAACTGTGCCGCATGAGGGAACGATGACTGTTTCCCGTGATGTTTGTCTGTCCGTCTTAGCGGGGCTGTAATCGGGGATAGTGCCCTACAGACGTTATTATAAGGGGTAAATATGAGGAAAGAATAAACAGGCCGGAAACTTTTACATAAATGCAGAAATACCGCCTGGTGCCCGTTCGGTCGGAATCCAACATCAGAATATCGTAAATTCGTGATATTCCGGCGCACGTGCAGTTCCTATGGAATCTTACCATATTTTGTATCTGCGCGCTATTCTTTTTTGTGCGTGAGCACGCCCCGTGACGAGCACATGACGAGCGGATATCCGCCATGACAGATGGAAGATGCTTTTTTCGCATATGATCACGCCGAGGGCAAAATGGATGTCCATCATGACATCAGACAGATGGTCCTTTTTGCGCGTGAGTGTGCCTCGTGGGACCAGGCGGGACCACGGCGCGTCTTGACGGGCCATGCAGCAGAAATGTATAATGGGCGAAAGATCTCCGGCAGAGAAGGCGCGGAAGAATTACGGCATCCTGACAGTTGAGGAGCATGTGGTAATCCGCCGCGGAGGCTGCGCGGATGAGAGAGGCGGAGAGAATGGAAGAAGAGAAGAAATCCAGGAATTTTATCGAGCAGTTTATCGACAAGGATCTGGCAGACGGAGTATATGATCATGTGATGACGCGCTTTCCCCCGGAGCCGAATGGCTACCTTCATATCGGACACGCCAAGTCAATTCTCCTGAATTACGGAATCGCCCAGGAATATCACGGAAAGTTCAACCTGCGTTTTGATGATACGAACGCCGCCAGGGAGAGTACCGAGTATGTGAAGTCGATCAAGGAGGACGTTGCGTGGCTCGGAGCCAACTGGGAGGACAGGCTGTTCTTCGCATCGAATTATTTCGATCAGATGTATGAGAAGGCGCTTCTGCTAATCCGCAAGGGAAAGGCTTATGTGGATGATCTTACGGCCGATCAGATCCGCGAATACCGCGGCACTCTGACGGAACCCGGAAAGGAGAGCCCGTTTCGCAATCGCTCCGTGGAGGAGAATCTTCAGCTCTTCGAAGAGATGAGGGCGGGAAAATACGCCGACGGAGAGAAGGTTCTTCGCGCGAAGATCGACATGGCGTCCCCCAATATCAACATGCGGGATCCCATCATCTACCGCGTCGCTCATATGCGTCACCACAATACCGGAGACAAGTGGTGCATCTATCCGATGTATGACTTCGCGCATCCGATCGAGGACGCGATTGAGGGAGTCACGCACTCTCTGTGCACGCTGGAATTCGAAGACCATCGTCCGCTCTACGAATGGGTGGTACACGAATGTGAGTTCCCGAATCCGCCGCGTCAGATTGAGTTTGCCAAGCTCTACCTGAAGAACGTGGTCACCGGCAAGCGCTATATCAAGCGCCTGGTCGAGGACGGCATTGTAGACGGCTGGGATGATCCCAGACTCGTTACGATCAGCGGCCTGCGCCGCCGCGGCTACACGCCGGAGTCCATCCGGATGTTTGTCGAGCTTTCCGGTATCAGCAAGGCGCAGAGCACGTCGGAGATGCCGATGCTGGAGTACTGCATCCGGGAGGACCTGAAGATGAAGGCGCCCCGGCTGATGGCCGTGCTGCATCCGGTCAAACTGATTATTGATAATTATCCCGAGGGCCAGATCGAATATCTTGACGCCCCGAATAATATGGAGAATGAGTCGCTCGGACAGAGAAAGCTGCCGTTCGGAAGGGAACTGTGGATCGAAAGAGAAGATTTCATGGAAAATCCGCCCCGCAAGTATTTCCGGATGTTCCCCGGCAATGAAGTCCGCCTGATGAACGCGTATTTTGTCAAATGCGTGAGTTTCAAGAAGAATGAGGCCGGAGAGATTACGGAGATCCACGGAACGTACGATCCCGAGACGAAGAGCGGCAGCGGCTTTACCGGGCGGAAGGTCAAGGGGACCATCCACTGGGTCTGCGCGCAGACGGCAAAGAAGGTCACCGTGCGTCTCTATGAGAATATCGTCGACGAAGAGAAGGGCATGTTTGCGGAGGACGGCACACTGAATCTGAATCCGAACTCGCTGGTGCAGCTGAATGAGTGCTATGTTGAGCCGGCGCTCGGTGAAGCACAGCCCGGAAGCCGCTTTCAGTTTGTGCGGAATGGATATTTCTGTGCCGATCCGAAGGATTCGGTGCCCGGCACACCGGTATTCAACCGGATTGTGTCGCTGAAGAGCTCCTTCAAGCTTCCCAGGAGCAGCGAATGATTGACTTCATGATTCCATTCGCGGAGGACCGGTCTGAGCCGTATTACGAGCAGATCTATCATTATATCCGCGAAGAGATCCGGGCCGGGCGGATTCATGCCGGAGAGCGGCTGCCTTCAACGAGGCTGCTTGCGGAGAAGCTCGGAGTTTCCCGCAGCACGACGCAGATGGCGTACGATCAGCTTGTCGCAGAGGGGTATCTGGAGGCCAGGCCGTACCGGGGATATTACACGGCGGAGATCCGGCAGATGCTGGATTTCCCGGTGCCACCCGGGGAGCGGGAGGCAGAAAAGGGCAGGCAGCCGGATCAGACGATTCCTTCGGCTGGAGGGACACCGGATGCCGCGGCAGGAGACGGGAAGATCGATTTCTCTCCGTTCGGCATTGATCTGGGACATTTTCCCTTCTCTGCCTGGAGAAAGCTGTCGAGGGATATTCTGAGAGAGGAAAACCGGGATCTCTTCGCGAGTGGAGATCCGCAGGGAGAGCAGAACCTGCGGGCTTCGGTGCGGGATTATCTGATGGGATCGCGAGGTATTGACTGCAGCCCCGACCAGATTGTCATCGGCGCCGGCACGGAATACCTGATGATGCTGGTTACACAGCTGACGGGGCTCCGCAGGATCGCGATGGAGAATCCGACGTATCGGCAGGCAAGCCGCGTGATCGCCAGACTCGGTCACCAGGTTGTGCCGGTTGAGCTGGATAAACACGGCATGCGGGATGATCTGCTGGAAGCTTCCGGCGCGGATATGGCATACATCATGCCGTCTCATCAGTTCCCGACCGGAGCGGTGATGTCCGCTCCGAGGCGGCAGGCAATGCTTCGATGGGCATCGGCTGTCCCGGGGCGCTATCTGATCGAGGATGACTATGATTCGGAATTCCGCTACCGCGGGCTCCCCATACCGTCCATGTTCGGCGCGGACCGGAGTGGGCGGGTGATCTACCTCGGTACGTTCTCCCAATCGGTCGCTCCGGCGATCCGCGTGAGTTATCTGGTACTTCCTCCGGAACTGACGGAGCAGTACAACGCCATCCGCGGCGAATTCTCCCCCACCGTCTCCCGGGTAGATCAGGAGATCCTGGCCCGGTTCCTGGCAGGCGGTCTCTTTGAGAGACATCTGAACCGGATGCGGAGGATATACCGTGCCAAGCATGACCAGTTGCTGGCGGAGCTGGCGCCACTGCGGGACCGGTTTACGATCTCCGGCGATCAGGCCGGTCTGCATATTCTGCTGGAATCCCAATACGGGAGAAGCGAGCCGGAGATGATTCAGAAGGCGGCGGAAGCTGACGTGAAGATTTATGGGGTCTCGGATTATTTTCTGAGGCCGGCGGTCAGTCGGACCGTCCTGCTGGGATATGCCAATCTGTCGGAAGAGAAGATTCAGGAAGGCTGCCGGCGTCTGTGGAAGATCCTGAAGGAATGATACGCAGGGGGTTCATTCAGATGTCGTCCGGTATGTCCGGTATGAGGGAAAGTAACTGTTTTGATAGAACAGAGCAAAGAACAGCCGCACGGCTAAACCGTGCGGCTGAAACTTTCTCTGTATTCTCTTTGCGGCGCTGCTTCTTCCTTCTTCACGGTATTGCTGCATTTCGTCAGTGTGGCTTTTGTCAGTACTTTTTCCGTCAGTGCCGCTTCCTGTCAGTGCTTATCCTCGCCAGCTCCGCTTCCCATCCGTGCTGCTTCTTTGCTCTGCTTTTTTCCGAAACGGCTACTTCAGAACCGGATAGTTTTCGGCACTACCGCATATCTGCGCTGCCGTCTCCCGTCAGTGCCGTCTGCACCGGGCCGCGGATGGGAGGATTATTCTTCCGTCTTTTCCTCAGTCTCGTCAGCGTCTTCGGAAGGTTCTGCTTCCGCCGCCTTCTCTGCCTCCTCGAGGGCTTCTTCCGCTCCGGCTTCTTCCGCTTCTTCCGTCTGCTCGGCTGCCGCTTCTTCTTTTGTTTCTGCTTCCGCGCTGCCTTCCGGCTTGATCTCAACCGCATCATCGGAATCGAAGTCATCGAACAGATCCTTCAGATCCTCTTCAAAATCATCATCATCGTCTTTGTCTTCGTCCTGATCCTGCCAGGGAAAAGTCACCTTTCCGCTCTTCACCAGGTAGTAGATGCCGCCGACCACTGCGGCTGCTGCGGTAAACAGGAAAAACTTCTTGGATTTCTTCATAATAGAATGTCCTTTCTGGCGACAGTCGCAGGGGAGCCCGGTGCGGGCACTTGACTGAATCACCATATGATGTACGCGCAATGTGTCTGTCTGCTTTCCGTATATTGTAATATAAATCCGCGGGGATGAAAAGGGACAAATCTAAAACATCGTTGAACCGGAAATTACATTTTTATTATTTTCAGCGAGCATGTCCCCTTAAAATGTCAGAACTCTGAAATGATTTTTCAGGAGTAACGTAAAATATGAAAAAATTCAAAAAAACGCAAAAACAAGAGAAAAATGGATAAAGCAGCGAGAAATACTACAAAAATACCGATAATCCGGCCGATCATCCCATTGCATTTCAGGGGGCTGCCGAATATTATATAGAGCAGAGTTAGCACTCAGGAAAAATGAGTGCTAACAACATGAAAAGAGAAGAATCATTCAGGAGGCATTGAAATGAAATTAAGACCGTTAGGTGACAAGGTGGTTCTGAAGCAGCTCATGGCCGAAGAGGTCACGAAGTCCGGTATTGTCCTTCCCGGAGACGCCAAGGAGAAACCTCAGCAGGCAGTGGTCATTGCAGTAGGCCCCGGCGGAGTGGTTGACGGCAAGGAAGTCAAGATGGAAGTCAAGGAAGGAGATACCGTGGTGTTCTCCAAGTACGCCGGCACGGAAGTGAAGATCGGTGATGAGACCTATATCGTCGTAAAGCAGAACGATATTGTTGCCATCGTTGATGACTGACTCCTTCTCCCGCGATGAAAACCGCCGGGAAGAAAGAGGAATCATATCATAGAATCTCTGAATCACAGGAAATAAATGGAGGAAATATCCCATGGCAAAGGAAATTAAATATGGCGTAGATGCCAGAAAAGCACTGGAGTCGGGTGTAAATCAGCTTGCTGATACCGTTCGCGTTACGCTTGGACCGAAAGGCCGCAACGTGGTTCTTGACAAATCCTATGGTGCTCCGCTGATCACCAACGATGGTGTGACGATCGCAAAGGAGATCGAGCTGAGGGATCCCTTTGAGAACATGGGCGCTCAGCTCATCCGTGAGGTTGCTTCCAAGACGAACGATGTCGCCGGTGATGGTACGACAACTGCTACCGTTCTGGCCCAGGCAATGGTCAACGAAGGAATGAAGAACCTGGCAGCCGGTGCCAATCCCATCGTCCTGAGAAAGGGCATGCAGAAGGCAACGGACGCCGCAGTGAAATCCATCTCCAAGATGAGCGAACCGATCAATGGCAAGGATCAGATCGCCAAGGTTGCTGCCATTTCTGCCAGTGATGAGTCGGTAGGCCAGATGGTCGCGGAGGCGATGGAGAAGGTCTCCGGCAACGGCGTCATCACGATTGAAGAGTCCAAGACGATGCAGACCGAGCTCGACCTCGTCGAGGGTATGCAGTTTGACCGCGGATACATCAGCGCTTATATGTGCACGGATATGGAGAAGATGGAAGCAGAGCTCCAGGATCCCTATATCCTGATTACCGACAAGAAGATCAGCAACATTCAGGAGATCCTGCCGCTGCTTGAGCAGGTCGTTCAGAATGGTGCAAAGCTTCTGATTATCGCTGAGGATATTGAGGGCGAGGCACTGACGACCCTGATCGTCAACAAGCTGCGTGGCACCTTCCAGGTAGTCGGCGTCAAGGCTCCGGGATATGGTGACAGACGGAAAGAGATGCTGAAGGATATCGCCATCCTGACCGGCGGCACAGTCATTTCCGACGAGCTGGGTCTGTCCCTGAAGGATGCGAAGATGGAGCAGCTCGGCCGCGCCAAGAGCATCAAGGTTACCAAGGAGAACACGATCATCGTGGATGGCCTCGGCGACAAGAAGGATATCCAGGACCGCATGGCTCAGATCAAGGCTCAGATCGAGGAGACCACTTCCGATTTCGATCGTGAGAAGCTGCAGGAGAGACTGGCTAAGCTGTCCGGCGGCGTAGGCGTGATTCGTGTCGGCGCTGCGACGGAGACCGAGATGAAAGAGAAGAAGCTCCGCATGGAGGATGCTCTGGCAGCTACCCGTGCGGCTGTTGAGGAAGGCATCATCGCAGGCGGCGGCTCCGCTTATATCCATGCCGCGGCTGATGTGAAGGAAGCGACGAAGGATCTCACCGGTGATGAAAAGACGGGCGCCAACATCGTCATCAAGGCACTGGAAGCTCCTCTGTATCGGATCGCTGAGAATGCCGGACTGGAAGGCTCTGTGATCGTCAACAAGGTCAAGGAGATGAAGGTCGGCTTCGGTTATGATGCTTATAAGGAAGAGTTCGTGGATATGATCAAGGAAGGCATTCTGGATCCGGCCAAGGTTACCAGAAGCGCTCTGCAGAACGCAACTTCCGTAGCATCCACTCTGCTGACGACGGAATCCTGCGTTGCTACGATCAAAGAACCGCAGCCCGCAGCTCCCGCTCAGGACCCCAATATGATGATGTGATCACACCAGGGTCTCAAAGTCATGCCATGGCCCATGCTTGCATGAGGCCATGAGCATGACCTTGAGACCCGCCCCCTACATGAGCAAAAAGCCCCGCGAACGAAAGTGAGCGGGGCGATTTATTTAATACATCTTTTACATTTCTCTCAATTTTTCCCCGATTTCTCCGGTGAAAAAGAACTCCCGGGAATCATCTTCTGTATTATTTTCTCTTCCCCCATTATTCCCGCCGTTTCCCTTCTTCTTCAAGGTCCGCATGTAAGAGCACGGTACACTGTAGAACTTCTCATACATGCGGTAGAATGTTCTCATGTTGCTGTATCCCGTCATATCGGCAATCCTGGTGATTGTATAATCTATGTTTCGGAGCAGCCACTGCGCTTTGAACATCCGGAGATGATTGAGATACTCCTGGGCGGTCATTCCGATTTCCTTTTGCAGAATTTTTCTCGCATAGGAATCGGAAATCTCCAGTTCATGGTTCATGTCACTGATTCGGAATGGTTGCCTGTAGTGATGCGTAATATAGTCAATCATTTCCAGCGCTTTCGTTGACACAGGATTCGATCTGCAGCGCAGATTGGCTATCGTCTGAAGGAATTTATCAAAAGAATAGTTCAGATCTTCCGGCGTTTGAACAAGGTATGATTATGATCTGTACCTGAACGCAACATCATTTCCGCTGATGTGCAGGATTAAGCGGGGCAACCCGACAGCGACCATGTTTATTGATCCGGCCGGCGAGAAAATTACCAAGCTGGATGCCTGTTATCTTGAGGATGATGAATCCCCGGATCTCATTGCCAATCCGACGAAGTATTCATGGGAAAAAATCATGAAGAGAAATTTTCCCCAAGGGTATACCTGGAGGCAGTTTGCGGAAGCAATGGGAGATTTTATGAACGTAGCGGCTCTGGCTCCTAAAATTCAGCAAATCTGTAACGAGAAGCATGGTGCTTTTTTCCTGTATGAAGGTCTTGTGATGACGGGGTATGAGAGCCTGTTCAATGGTCCGCGAGGCATTAAGAAGCTGTCACTGGATCTGCGGCGGCGCAAGAAAGAGGTGATCGAATATGGCCGGATGATGTACGAGACATCGGTGCTTCCTTCTCTGCAGCAGATTGCACAGCATCACATCGAAACGGCCTGTGCAGACGTTAATTTCGGTATGCTCGGACATAGTATCCTGAACATAAGCAGTTTGAAGATATCTACTGGCCAACGCTGAAGAAGATGGTAGATTTCTGTGCAGAGCATAAGATTCATATGTGGCTGTACACGGAGGCAGAGCTTCTTCGGTTTGCAGATTTCCTGCAGGCGATCCCTAAGGACGTCGTTGTTCTGGAGGTGGAGATCGATGATCCCATCGAAGTAAGAAAGAAGCTTCCGAATCTCGTGATCGCCGGAGGAATGCCGCTTCAGCTTCTTTCATATGGGACGCCGGAACAGTGCGTGGAACAGGCAAAGAAAGAGATCGCCGAAGTCGGTCCTGGACTGATTCTCATGTCGGATAAAATGCTCTGCACTAGAACGGATGCGAAGAGAGAAAATCTGATTGCGGTCAATGACTTTATCCACAGTGGAAATTACTGAGGAGGTGCGAAATGAGCAGATTGGATGTAAGGGCGAATCCCTATATGTACACGGAGGAAGAAATTGCTTCCGTCGGAAAGCTGAATCTGGAAGATCCAGTTGACTTCAGTTACCCGGATGGATTCTTCCAGTTCGTGAACAGCCTCGATTTTATCTCTGACGTAAAGATGAGAATCGGTATGGTCTGTGGATTTATGTCGGCAATTCCGAGCATCTGACAAGATAACAAATCGGTCTGAACGATAATCACGGCTTCGCCGCTTTCCAGTGCAGCTGTGATTTTTTATGGACGAACAGGACGTGATCTTTCACGAATGATCCCAGTAACATGATTTCATTTCTTTCCTTGACATTCCTATTCCGGACGGCTACACTATAGGACAAATCTGAATCTGCAAAGTCGTAGTCTGTGCAGGTATAGTGCCCGCAGCAAGAGTAAGAGTAAAGGAGAGAACAATGGCAACGATTATTGGCGAAGGTATTACGTTCGATGATGTACTTCTGGTTCCGGCGTATTCCGAAGTTACGCCGAATATGATCGATCTTACTACCAGGCTGACCAATAAGATCCAGCTGAACATCCCGATGATGAGTGCCGGAATGGACACCGTGACAGAGCACAGAATGGCTATTGCAATGGCCAGACAGGGCGGCATCGGCATCATTCATAAGAACATGTCCGTGGAACAGCAGGCGGATGAAGTCGACAAGGTTAAACGCTCAGAGAACGGCGTCATCACCGATCCCTTCTACCTTTCTCCGGATCACACACTGGCGGATGCCAATGAACTGATGGCGAAGTTCCGGATCAGCGGTGTTCCAATCACCTGCGGCAAGAAGCTGGTGGGAATTATCACGAACCGCGACCTGAAGTTCGAGACCGATTATTCGAAGAAGATCTCTGAGCGGATGACCAGCGAAAATCTCGTGACTGCGAAAGAAGGAGTCACTCTCGAAGAGGCGAAGCGGATTCTCGGACAGGCGAGAAAAGAGAAACTGCCGATCGTGGATGATGAGGGAAATCTCAAGGGACTCATCACCATCAAGGATATCGAGAAGCAGATCAAGTATCCGCATTCCGCCAAGGACAATAAGGGAAGACTGGTCTGCGGCGCAGCAGTTGGCATCACGAAGAATATGATGGAGCGTGTTGAGGCGCTGGTGAATGCTCATGTGGACTGCGTTGTTGTGGATTCTGCCCATGGACATTCGAAGAATATTCTGAATGCGGTCCGCGAGATCAAGGCAGCGTACCCGGAGCTTCAGGTCATTGCCGGCAATGTCGCGACCGGAGAGGGCACCGAGGCCCTGATTCAGGCGGGAGTCGACGCAGTCAAGGTCGGCATCGGCCCTGGTTCCATCTGCACGACCCGTATCGTCGCCGGAATCGGCGTTCCGCAGATCACGGCTATCATGAACAGCTATGAGGCAGCGAAGAAATACGATATCCCGATTATCGCCGACGGCGGCATCAAGTACTCCGGCGATATGACGAAGGCTCTGGCGGCAGGCGGCAACGTCTGCATGATGGGTTCCATCTTCGCAGGATGCGATGAGGCGCCTGGTGAATTTGAGATCTATCAGGGCCGCAAATATAAGGTATACCGTGGCATGGGCTCCATTGCTGCGATGGAGAACGGCAGCCGTGACCGCTACTTCCAGACGGACGCGAAGAAGCTCGTTCCGGAAGGTGTCGAAGGCCGCGTTGCCTATAAGGGCAGTGTGGAGGACACCGTGTTCCAGCTGGTCGGAGGAATCCGCTCCGGTATGGGCTACTGCGGTGCACCGACGATCCCCGAACTGCAGGCAAAGGCCCGGTTCGTGAAGATCTCTGCGGCGGCCCTCAAGGAGAGCCATCCGCACGACGTGCAGATCACGAAGGAATCTCCGAACTACACGGTGCAGGCGTAAAAAGCAGTACACCAGCCAGCCATACCGCCCACAGGTGGATACCGAACCAGATCGTTCTGGCAGAAGTCACAGTAACACAAATAGAAACAAATATTATGAGCGGAAGTACCGGACTGCCGGGCTTCCGCTTTTTCGTTATCGGAAAGGTATCTGTACCGGTGCCGCCTGCTTTCGCTGGCAAATTTGCAATGCTATCCTGTGCAGGGTATAATGACCTTCTAAGCGGGAAGTTTCAGCACAGCGGGGAGAATGTATCCCTGGCAGGCTGGAGCTGTACAGCAGGTGGAATTTCAGCATGGCGGGGAGCGATGGATCATGAACGCAGAGCAGAGAAGAAAGGCGATCCTGGATACCATCCGGGGAAGGGTTCATTCCGGGGCGGAGCTGGCTTCGCGCATGGGCGTGAGCCGGCAGATCATCGTGCAGGACATTGCGCTGCTCCGCACGGAGGGCTATGATATTCTGTCCACGCGGCGCGGTTATCTCCTCCAGGAGGGAGCCAGCTGCCGCCGGGTTTACCATGTCTGCCACACACCGGAGCAGACCGAGGAGGAACTCAACATCTTTGTCGATGCCGGAGGCCGCGTGATCGATGTCTTCGTCACACACGATGTTTACGGCCTGATCCGCGGAGAACTCAATCTGGCGTCCCGCCTGCAGGTGAGAGAATTCACGGAGAACCTGGCGAGCGGCAAGGCCAAACCTCTCTCCGCCCTGACGAGCGGAGAACACTGGCACACCATCAGCGCGGATTCGGAGGAGGTTCTGGATTACATCGGCGAGCAGCTGAAGCGCGCCGGTTTCCTGATCTCCGATGAAGGCCGTTGAGCGCACCGGACAAGCCGTTCACAGGAAATTCCTTATGTCTGCTGGATAAAACGGTGTGTCTGGATTGTGTCTGGATAAGGATGCGTTTTCACGGTGGACAGGAAGAAAATCAACGAAGCAATCAAGGACAGTTTCAATTGGGAGAAGGGATTTATGGTACGAAAGATGACAGCGATTCTGGCGGCAGCGGTTTTGGCCGCTTCCCTGACGGCCTGCGGACAGGGCAGCAGTACGGAAGGGCCTTCAGCGGCCGAAAGCACGGCAAAACCGACAGCCGGGAGCGCAGCAGCAGGTACTTCCGCCGCGCAGGATGAAGCGGCAGAGAGCGGGAACGCGGGGACAGCAGGGCAGAGTTCTGCTTCCGCCAGCAGCGCGAATCCAGAGACTGCTGCGGCTGGCATCGCGGCGGAGACCGTAACGCCAGGGTCTCCGGAGACAGCGTCATCAGCAGAAGAGACCCCGGAAGAAAAGCAGAATGGTTACACTGTGGTGATCGATCCTGGCCATCAGGAGCATCAGAACAGCGAGAAGGAGCCGATCGGTCCCGGCGCGTCGGAGAAGAAAGCCAAGGTCTCCAGCGGGACGGCCGGCAAGTGGAGCGGACTGGAAGAATATGAGCTGAATCTGGCTGTCGGCCTGAAGCTCGAAAAGGAGCTGACGGATCGGGGATATGAAGTCATCATGACGCGGACCACGAACGATGTGGATATCAGCAACAGCGAGCGCGCCCAGATCGCAAATGACGCGAATGCCGATGCCTTTGTGCGGATTCACGCGGACGGAAGTGATGATTCTTCGGCACAGGGAGCGATGACGATCTGCCAGACACCGGACAACCCGTATAACGGCGATCTGTATGCCAGGAGCAAGGCGCTCTCGGAGGATGTCATCGAGGAACTGGTGGATGCTACCGGCTGCAAGAGCCGCGGCGTGTGGGAGACAGACACCATGTCTGGCATCAACTGGTGCCAGGTACCGGTGACCATCGTAGAGATGGGATTCATGAGCAACAAGGAAGAAGACCGGAAGATGGCCGAAGACAGCTACCAGGATCAGATCGTGGAAGGCATAGCCAACGGCATTGACCGTTATCTGAATGAGGAATAAGAGCCAGGAAATGAAGAAACAGGCGATGATTGGTGCGGCGGCGCTGCTGTCCGCGGTGATGATGATGTACCCTGCCGGATGGACAGAAGCAGCGACGGGGCAGGCGGGAAGATCCGTGCCGGCCGTAGAAGTCCGGAAGCCAGCTGCCGAAGAGCAGGCATTTACCGTGCGCTGGAAGAATGTCAGCGGTGTGACGGGATATCAGGTTTCCTGCAGTACAGAGAAGGATTTCTCGGCAGATGCGTTCTCGGTGAAGGTGAAGGGAGCGGGACGGTATTCGGTCCGGATCCGCAGAGCGATGACGGAAGGAGTCATCTACTATGTTCGTGTCCGTGCGTTCCGCCGCACCGGCGGAACGACAGTCATGGGACAGTGGTCGGATGCTGCGGCAGCAGAATACCAGCCAAACGGGAAGACGATTGTGATCGATCCCGGCCACCAGCTTCATGCCAATTCGGCGAAGGAACCAATCGGCCCCGGGGCTTCGGTCAGAAAGAAGAAAGTATCCAGCGGCACGGCGGGAAAGTGGAGCCATCTCACCGAAGCGAAGCTCAACCTTTCTGCCAGCCTGAGACTGCGCGATGAGCTGATTTCCCGCGGATATCGGGTGATCATGACGCGCACGAAGCAAAACGTCAACCTCAGCAATAAAGACCGCGCAGAAATCGCCAACCGCGCGCATGCAGATGCATTCCTGCGGATTCATGCCAATGGTTCAGACAACAGCAGTAAGCGCGGCGCGTTTACCATCTGCCAGACGAAGAAGAACCGGTACACCAGGCTTTATTCGAAGAGCTATACACTGGCACGGGATGTGATCCAGGGGATCGGCCGCTCCACAGGGAAAAAGACCCGGGGCGTGTGGAAGACGGATACCATGTCCGGCATCAACTGGTCGAAGGTGCCGGTGACGATCGTTGAGATGGGATTTATGTCCAACCGGACCGAAGATCTGCTGCTTGCAGACGGGCATCATCAGGATAAAATCGCGGAAGGCATCGCCGACGGCGTAGATCAGTATTTTGGCAGAGAGAGCTCATGAAGGCATCACCGATGACGCAGGCTGGAATCTGAGCGGATGACACCGGAAAGCAGCATGAACCTGCTCACCGGATGCAGGAAGAGGCTAAGAGATGAGATTTCGTCCCTGTATTGATGTTCATAACGGGAAAGTCAAACAGATTGTAGGGAGCACGCTCCGCGATGAGGGGGATAAGGCGAAGGAGAATTTTGTCTCAGAGCGGGACGGTGCGTATTATGCCAGGCTGTATCGGAGAGACGGATACCGGGGCGGACACGTCATCCTGCTCAACCCGGCTTCTTCCAGCCAGTATGAGGCAACCAGGCGTCAGGCAGAGTCAGCGCTTGCTGCCTGGCCGGGCGGGCTGATGCTCGGCGGAGGAGTGAATGATGAGAATGCGGAGCATTTTCTGGATGCCGGTGCTTCCCATGTGATCGTCACTTCCTTTGTCTTTCGGGACGGGAAGATCAACGAGACCAACCTGCAGCGCCTGCTTGCCGCGGTGGGACGGGAGCATCTGGTCCTCGATGTTTCCTGCCGGAGGCTCGGAGATGGTTACCGGATTGTTACCGACCGCTGGCAGAAATTCACGGACCTCGAGCTCACGCCCCAGGTGCTGGATCAGCTCGCGGATTCCTGCTCGGAATTCCTGATCCATGCGGTGGACGCGGAGGGCAAGGCATCCGGACCGGAGGAAGACGTGCTTCACATGCTTGGAGTATGGGACGGAATTCCAGTAACGTATGCCGGCGGTGTGCGGAATTTCGAGGACATGAAGACGATCCGGCGCATTGGCCGCGGACGTGTGGATGTCACGGTGGGAAGCGCTCTGGACCTGTTCGGCGGAACCATGAAGTACGACAAGATTCGTCATTTTCTGGCGGAAAGTGACGAGCAGGCGGTGCGCAGAACATAAGGGCTGAGATGTCGTTCTGCCGGTTGCAATTCCAGAGAGGTAATGCTAAAATGCATAATGCAGTCTTCAGTGCGGCAATCAGCCGATAAAAGGGAATCAGGTGGAAAACCTGAACGATCCGGTCACTGTGAGCAGCGAGCAGGCAGCGGAATACCATTGTGTCTGACCTGGAGCATCCTTGTGATGCGCAGACCGTTCACTTCGTGAACGTGCACATCCAGGAAAAGGACATGAGAAGGTGCTGTGAGCGTTTGAGCTGTGAGTCAGGAAACCTGCTGAGGACGCATGCCGGAATTCCGGTGTGCAGGAATATGCTTCCGCAGAGAGCAGAGAACCTGAAGATGACGCATCACAGACGGAGTATTCCGGGCAGCGGATCAGAGCCAGAGCGCGCGGATATAGAAAATTGTGTGAGGCAGTCATTTTACTCCTTTATCATAAGGAGTGGTCTCGAGACCAGAGACAGTTCAAAGCATCTGCTGAGATCGGCAGGTGCTTTTTCTATGTTTTCCTTCCTGCCAGTCATGCGGCGGCAGGAAAGGGAAGTAATCCAGTCGTGCGCCCTATGGAGAGCGCCGGGGAGGGGCAGTATGAGCAATTCATTCGTATCAGCAGTGGCATTGGGGCTTGCCGTGATTCTGGCTTTGACGCCAGCAGGCTCTGCCTGGGCGGGCAGTCTGCCGCCCGATGCTTCGCGCGCGGAGACGACAGCGGCTTCGAGTGCGGAGTCTCCGGATCAGGTGAGTGCGCAGAAAAATCAGAAGGCCGCAGAGGAAACAGCCTCCGCCGCAAAGCGGGATACGGCAGCACAGGAGGCACTTCCGGAGGAGAGCGCCGGAACGCCGAAAGTGACGGAATCTTCCGGCGCGGAGGCGAAAGATCTGACGGCAGCGGCCGTGACCGATGAAACAGGGGAAACCGCCGGCACCACGGCGGCGCAGCCGGAAAGCCACGCGGAAGCGAAGAAGGCCGCCAGGATCAGACAGGCCAGTAAGTCGGCAAAGGTCAGCAATCAGAAGCAGGCGGCCGGCAGCGCGTTCACTCCCCAGGGGACGGAAGCGGGAACGACTACACTTTCCGACGGAGAATACAGCTCCGACAAGTACACTTTTTCCTTCTTCGGAAGTTCCCACGGTGCCAGCTTCAAGTGCAGCAAACTGCTGGTGAAGAACGGGAAGACCTATGCCGTTCTGGAGGCCAGCAGTGCGGGATACACCCATATCTATATGGGGACACTTCCTTCGAAGACGCTGACGGACAGTACGGGAGTCAATTTGTATGATCCTTCCACGGGAAAGACCGGAAGCGGCGTTTATGCACTGAAGGAGAAAAAGGCCGAAGTGCCGGTCGTCATCAATCAGAAGATGAACTTTGCCGGCCGGACCACCTCCATGAGTGAGCCGTATTGGATCAGTTATCAGTATAAACTGACGATCGATGAACCGAAGGCGTATACCGTCACTCTCGCGGCAGCCGACGCGGAGAGCGGGGAAGCGGTCAGCGGCGCGGTCTTTACTCTGACGGATGAAACCGCAGGGAAGGAAATCACGGCGTCAGCAGGGAAGTATGCCGTCCAGGCGGATCATAAGTACAAGATTACCGCGATGGCAGATGGATATCAGCAGGGAACGGCTGAGTTTACTCCTTCTGCA
>CADBOY010000247.1 GCA_902796405.1 uncultured Lachnospiraceae bacterium
AACAACGCGCGTGTCAGAAACCGATCTTTGTCTATCCTTTTTTCTTTCTTTGCCTCGTGGTATGTTTTTTCGCAGCAGGCGCCACTGTCAGCTGCCTGCTTCCGCCTGGATAGAACTTCTTCACGGCTGCTCCGTACTGGTGCAGATCCGCACTTCGGTCCGACGCCATCACCTGATCTGTCCGCTTCCGGATATATTCCGTCAGCTTACTCATGTATTCCCGCTCCGGAATCTCGCCCTCGGCTACCTTCGTGAGCCCCTTTTCCCAGCTTGCCGTGAATTCCGGCGCCAGAAGAGTGGGAATCGAACAGCCGACCGCCGCACATACCAGCTCACCGGTCAAAGTCGGCGTGAGGACCTGCGTCTTCGCATTCAGAGAAAGATAGCCGATCTTCACCAGCTTTTTCAGGATCTCGGCTCGCGTTGCCGAAGTGCCGATTCCGCTGCCCCGGATCTGCTCCCGGAGCTCTTCGTTCTCAATCAGCTGTCCCGCATTCTCCATGGCGAGAATCATCGATCCGGAAGTATACCTTCTCGGCGGAGTGGTCTCACCCTCCCGGACAGCAAAATTCAGCGCGGATATTCGGGATCCTTTTCGAAGCCGGGACAGAAGGTCCGAGATTTCCGGACCGATGACCTGCCCATTCCCTTCTCCCGCCTGTCCGGATTTCGCTTTGGGAATTCCCGCGACCTTCAGATACCCCGGATCCTTCAGAATCTTCACTGCAGCAAAGAAATGTTCCCCTTCGCGCTCACACTCCAGTGCCGTCTTCTCATACACAGCCGGCGGATAGAATATAGACAGAAAGCGGCGCACGATCTTCTCGTAAACCTGCACGTGCTGGGCAGATAAGCTCCCCAGCGAGCCAATTCCCTGGCCGGTCGGAATGAGCGCATAGTGATCCGTAATCTGACTGTCATCGGTATAGCGGGAATTCCCGATGCTGCGATATGCCCCGCTGCGGATGATGTCCTCCGCGAATTTCCGAACGCCGGGGATCTGCTCCAGTCCGCGGATATTGCCGGAGATCTCCTTCGCAACGGCAGAGGAAAGGACCCGCGCGTCAGTTCTTGGATAAGTAACCAGCTTTCTCTCATACAGGTCCTGTACAATCTGCAGGGTCCGGTCCGGTGAGATCTTCATCGTCTTCGAGCATACATTCTGAAGCTCCGCCAGATTGAACAGAAGTGAAGCCCGGCTCTTCTCTGTCTTCGTCTCACGGCGGCAGACCGTCATCTCCCATGGCGCGGGCTGCCCGTCCTTCATCACGCGGATCATCTCCTGCGCGTCTTCCGGGCTCCGGAATCCGGTGTCCTTATACAGCTTGGGCGATCCTTCCCAGCGGCTGCCGGCGACCGCCCGCCATTCTGCCTGAAGCGCTGCTTTCTGCTCCTGCCCGGAAGAGCCGGGAAGCGCAAGATCGGCCGTGACACGGTAGAACGGTGTCTTGACAAACCGGCGAATCTCATTCTCTCTTCGGACAACCATCCCCAGCACACAGGTCATCACTCTTCCGACGGAGATCACCGTATATTTCGCATGAACCATCCCGGCAATTGCATTCCCATAGCGCAGCGTCAGCAGCCGGGAGAAATTGATTCCCATCAGATAGTCTTCCTTCGCCCGAAGGTAAGCCGCGTCCGAGAGTGCGTCATATTCGGATTCATCTCTGGCTTCCCGGATTCCTCTTCTGATCTCCTCAGCGGTCTGAGAATCAATCCAGACGCGAAGCTGCCGCTTGCCCGACACACCGGCCATCTGGGCAACCAGCCGGTAGATATATTCACCCTCCCGTCCGGAGTCCGTGCAGACATAGATGGTATCGATATCCGGCCGCAGGAGCAGAGTTCTTACCGTCTCGTACTGATCCTTCGCGGAAGGGATCACTTCGTAGCGAAAGGTATCCGGGATGAATGGCAGTGTATCCAGCCGCCATTTCTTCAGCGCAGGATCATAGGCCTCAGGATAGCTCATGGTGATCAGATGTCCGACACACCATGTGACCACAGCGTCCTCATCCTCAATCCAGCCACGGCGGCGGCCGCTGATCCCGAGCACTTTGGCAAATTCCTGTGCCACGCTCGGTTTTTCCGCGATGTAGAGCACTTTCCCCATGCTTCCTCCGAAAGAAAAAAGGAAGCTGCGACAAGCGACTTCTGTCCCGCAGCTTCCATCTCATCCTCTTGATACTCAGCGATCCGGCATGACCTTGCCCAGCCAGATGCCATGAGATTCCTGTTTTGCCTGAGCAAAATGCAGGGATTTGCACAGGGTTCTGGCAAAGCTCCCGCATTTTCTCCGTGAGATACGCGTCGTTTTACTGCGTCATATCCCGTTTACTTCGCGGTAATGTATCCCTGTACCTTCAGCAGCTCCGCGCAGAGGACAGCACCGCCAGCAGCTCCGCGCAGTGTGTTGTGGGACATGCCGATAAACTTCCAGTCATAGACGGTGTCTTCGCGCAGACGGCCGGCGAACACGGCCATGCCGCCGTCAACGTCCCGGTCCAGA
>CADBOY010000248.1 GCA_902796405.1 uncultured Lachnospiraceae bacterium
ATCAAAAGAAGTATACCCGCTTTCCTTGTCAATAATCAGTATTCCGTCCATGGTCACCGTCCGTTTACGAACCGGACTGTTCTGCCTCCTGGAGCTGCTGATTCACCTCTGCGGCGATCTCCTCCAGCGTCTGATCCGGTCCGGATGTTGATCTTCCGCCGGCCGCGCGCACATGTCCGCCTCCGCCGAAGTGCCTGGCAATCCGGCTGACGTCAACGATCTCATTGCTTCGCATGCTGATCTTCCAGCTGCCGGGCTCCGTCTCATACAGCAGAACCGCCGTCTCCACGTTCTCGGTCTCCCGCATCAGATCAATGATCCCATCCATATCCATCGGCGTAGCGCCGCACTGACGGATCTTCGACTCGGACAAAGCACATCCGATCATATTCCCCCCGCAGTACAGCCTGGCGTTCATGAGCGAGTAGCCGATCACCCGGTTCTGCGCCAGGGATTTCTCATAAAAGGTGTGCTCGATAATCTGAGAAAACGGGATACCTTTTGCCACCAGTGCCCCGGCAATGCGCATTGTCCGTTCTCCGGTATTCGAATGGCGGAATACACCGGTATCATGTACGATTCCCAGATATAAGCATTCCGCGGTCTCACGGGAAATTTTCGTCAGATCCATTCGCGCCGCCGCAACCTCAGAAGCGGAACTTGCCCATGGCTCAACGAGATTTTCTTCGGCAAACCTGGTATTGGTGATGTGATGATCCATACAGATGCTGTGATCCGCACGGTCCAGATAAACCGAAGCGCCTCCGAGTCTTTCCCGGTCCGCCGTATCCATGCAGAGGCACAGGCTGTAGCTCTTTCCATCCGTAAAATTATGCGATATTTGGTCTGCTCCGGGCAGAATTCCCAGCCTTTTCGGGAAGGGCTCCAGGTAAACCTGTATGGTTTTCTCCGGGCATCGCCCGCGCAGATAGTGATACATTCCGAGGCAGGATCCGAGGCAGTCCCCATCCGGATGTACGTGACCGACGATCGCGATACTCGCAGCAGCTGCTATCCTCGCTTCGATTCGCTGCTCCATCTCACTGTTCCTCTCTGCCTGCATCACCCGTTCCGGCATTATCTATTCCGGTATCATCCGCATCGGCATCGCCGTATCCAGACACATCTCCGTTGCTCTCCTCGCGGTGCTCACCGAAATACTGCTCGCTGACCTCTTCGATTCTCTTTGACATCCGCACGCCGTATTCAATGGAAGTATCCGGAATAAAGGTAATCACAGGGGTATTTCTCAGATTCACGGTATGAGCCAGCTCCCGGCGGATGAATCCTTCCGCGCGCCGCAGGCCTTCGATGGTCGCATCCAGCGAAGTCTCATCCCCCAGTACGCTGATGAACACCTTGCAGGTTTTCAGATCCGGAGCGACCTGTACCCGGGTAACGCTCACCATCGGATCGATGCGAGGGTCCTTCACTTCTTCCCGGATGATCCGGGCGAGCTCTCTCTGCACTTCACTGTTGATCCGAACATTCTTAATGCTGTTCTTTCTCATGGCGCTCTCCTCAAAAAAGGGGCGGAACCTGCATCGGATTCCGCCCTTGTCATGCGCAGGTGTGCGCAGGAAAACCCGTCAGCCAATGCCGAACGCATCCCGCGCGGACAAGCAGGATGCGTCCTGGCATCCTGCCCGGTCTCCCCTGAGCCGTCACTCGCGTTTGACCTCGACCATATCGTAGGCCTCCACCGTGTCGTCCTCCTGCACATCATTGAAATCTTCAAACACAAGGCCGCACTCGAATCCGGTGACAACCTCCTTGACATCATCCTTGAACCGTTTCAGAGAGGCGAGCTTACCGTCGAACAGCTGCTCTCCATTTCTCGATACACGGCACTTGCAGCCACGGACAATCTTTCCGTCAAGAACATAGGCACCGGCAATCGTTCCGACCGCAGAGGCCTTAAACGTCTGACGAACCACTGCATGGCCGAGAACCCGCTCTTCATAGATCGGCTCCAGCATGCCCTTCATCGCAGATTCCACATCTTCGATCGCCTGATAGATGACGTTGTACAGTCAGACGTCCACCTTCTCATGCTCCGCAATGGAACGTGCCTGAGCATCCGGTCTTACGTTGAATCCGATGATGATCGCGTTAGACGCGGAAGCCAGCGACACATCCGACTCGTTGATGGCACCGACTCCTCCATGAATCACCTTGACCACCACTTC
>CADBOY010000249.1 GCA_902796405.1 uncultured Lachnospiraceae bacterium
CCGCCGGTCTCCATTCTGACGCCGGAGCAGACGAAGTACTACTTCCTGTCCGGATTCACGGCAAAGCTTGCCGGCACGGAGCGCGGAATCACCGAGCCGACTCCGACCTTCTCTGCCTGCTTCGGCCAGGCCTTCCTGGAGCTCCATCCGACGAAATACGCGGAAGAACTCGTCAAGAGAATGGAGAAGAGCGGAGCGAAGGCATATCTGGTCAACACTGGCTGGAACGGCAGCGGTAAGAGAATCTCCATCAAGGATACCAGAGGCATCATCGATGCCATACTCAGCGGAGACGTTCTCAAGGCACCGACCAAGATGATTCCTTACTTCAATTTTGAGGTTCCGACGGAGCTGCCCGGCGTAGATCCCACGATCCTGGATCCCCGGGATACGTATCAGACGGCAGAAGAGTGGAATGCCAAGGCGGAGGATCTGGCAGCCCGCTTCATCAAGAACTTCAAGAAGTACGAAGGGAATGAAGCCGGAAAGGCTCTGGTTTCGGCAGGCCCGCAGCTGTAATCTATGGCAGCACGGATGGAAGGAGATTTTCGATCATGAAAGAGATCAGTACGAAAAATGCACCGGCAGCCATCGGACCTTATTCTCAGGCGAAGGAAGTGGCACTCCCTGTACATGGCATTGTCTTTGTATCCGGGCAGATTCCGGTTATTCCGGCTACCGGTGAAGTAGCGGGTGATACGATCGAGGTACAGGCGGAGCAGTCCTGCAGGAATGTCGGAGAGATCCTGAAGGCATCCGGGGCAGATTATAAGGATGTCGTCAAGACCGTCTGCTTCCTCGCGGATATGAAGGATTTTGCCGCATTCAACGCGGTCTATGAGAAGTACTTCATCAGCCGTCCGGCCCGTTCCTGTGTGGCTGTGAAGGAACTGCCGAAGGGAGTCCTCTGCGAGGTGGAAGCCATCGCCGAGGTGCAGTAAGCCGCGCTGAAAACACGGAGATGAACGTTCTGCCGAGGACTGGCAGTAAACGTTTCCATCTGTAAATACAGGAACAATCCACCGGGAGAGCACAGAAAATGCATCCCGGTGGATACAGAAAGAGGGGGAGCTCCGCTTCGTGCGATGCTCCTCCTCTGTTTTTTCTTTCTCTAAAGTGTTTACTTCTGCGCTGTCTCGGTTACACCTGCGTGCGCCTTCCACCTATCGCGCAGTTTCTGATGTGCTTCTTCTACCTGTAGCGCAGTTTCCGACGTGCTTTTTCTGCTTATATTGCCGTTTCCGGCATGCACTTCCTGCTGGGGTCGTTCGATTCGGCGTGTACGCTCTCTCATTCACTTTCCAGAAGTGCTTTCTCTACCTGGTCAAATCCCATGCGCCCGATGGTCTGCTGGAAGTACTCACCGGGTTTGCCATATTTCATATAATAGTGGAGAATCCGGTCGATCGTATTCAGCGCTTCGTCCTTGTCTGTGAAGATCCGGCCAAGAGCATATCCAGGCGCAGTATGTTTTCCCCCACGGCCGCCAATGTACAGTTTGTATCCGGGCGTACTCTCGTCAGTCACTCCAAATGGACATTTGCCGACGCAGCGTCCGCAGTGGATGCAGCGGGCTTCGTCTATGCAGAGGATACCATCTTCCGTGCGCGCAGCCGCGCCGGCGGGACATACGCTTTCGATCTGACATTTTTTGCATTTTTTGCATTTCCCGGTGTCGGGGTGAGGAATCCTCTGACCGATGATGCCGACGTCATGCAGATCCGGCTTCGCGCAGTTGTTCGGACATCCGCCGACCGCAATCTTGAATTTATTCGGCAGCTTCGTGTCACGGTATCCCTCGAAAAAGCGGTGGTGAATCTCTTCGGCAAGTTCATAGGTATCGATGAGTCCGTACTGACACGTCGTCCCCTTGCAGGAAATGATGGGACGAACCCTGGGGCCCGTTCCTCCCAGCATGAGGCCGGTTTCCTTGATGAATGCGCTGCATTCTTCAATCCTGTCATAAGGAATTCCCAGGATTTCAACGGCCTGGCTGGTGGTCATCATCAGGCGCCCATCGCCGAAGCGATCGGCGGCGTCGGCGAGACGCCGAACCTGGTCCGTGGTCAGCTGTCCGTTCACGGCGATCACGCGGGCGGAGAAATTATCCGTGCCGCGGAGATTCAGAAAGCCAGTTTCTTTCAGTCTCTTTACTTCTTCTTCAGATACTGTCTTAGCAGCCATATATGAATACTCCTCTATTCTGCCGGCGAAGAGCAGCAGCCGGATCAGCCATCCATTTTCAGCCCGTACTGCTCTGCATGAGTATAGCGCCGTGCAGAGAAATGAATCAATCTTTCAGAAGCACTGGCGGCCGGAGTAAGCAAACATCGCGCTTCGCATATGACCTTGGCAACGGATCAATCTTTCAGAAGCACTGGCGGCCGGATGCTGACGCCTCACCCGGCGATCTGGCAGCTTAGAAATACGAGGATAAAACCGGCCAGAGCAGTGAGCAGGGCCGGCCGCAGCGGCCTGGTGCGGAGCACATGCGGAAACAGCTCAAGGAATGCGATATAGATGATCATACCAGCAGCTACACAGACCAGTGCACTGATCACGGCTTCGTTCAGATGTCTGCTCATGAGAGTCATCAGAATGCCGCCGAAGACAGTGGAGAGCGAGACCACGATAAGGATGCCGGCTTTGACATGCCGGCGACGGTCACTGATTGCGGAATAGATCAGCATGCCCATCGGAATGTTATGCAGAGCGATGCCGAAGGCGAACAGCGCGCCCTGCGAGAGCGAGGAGAGCGACATACTGTATACGGTCATCCCCTCCACAACATTGTGAAGAATTACGGCGAGAGCGGACATCACGCCGATGTGCTCACGGTTTCCTGTGTCATGATTCGCCGCGGTGTCCTCATGCTCCGGGATAAACAGGTCGAGGAATTTCAGACCGGCGACGCCGATTAAGAGAAACAGAATGCACCTTCCTGCGCCGTCGGTTCCCGCAGTCTCTGCGATATCCGGCAGAAGGTCGAACAGCAGCAGAGCCGTCATGGCACCGCAGGCAAGGGAGATGGACAGCTGGCTGATCCGGGCCGGGTTCCGGGCGGCGCGTGCTGCCTGCGCACCGATAATCACGGAGATGCCGGCGAGAAATGTGATCAGAAGGGCCATGGCTTATTCTCTCCTTTCCTGGTCATCCGAAGGCTGGTCCGCAGACATGCTCCGAAGGCAGTCCTCGCAGACTCCGTAGAATACGGTGCGAAGCGGGTCAATGCGAAATGCGTGTTCCTGCAGCATGTGTCTCTGCAGATGGGATATCTCGTCGCAGCGAATGTGAATGAGACGGCCGCAGACCTCGCAGAGACAGTGATAGCTGCATTCCCTGGCATTTGCGCCAGGCGCGGGTGTGCCGATGTACTCAAAGCAGGCAGGGGTGCCGGGGGCAAGAATATACTTGTTCACGCGGCCTTCGCTGATGAGCCGGTCGAGATGGCGGTAGATCGTCGCTGTGCCGATGTTCTTCCCCAGGGAGAGAAAGTAAGCGTGGATGTCTCCGACGGTGAAATGCTGGCCGGAAATGGTCTCCAGATAAGAAACCAGATCCTCAAACTGGTGGGTCCGGTATTTGCTGTGCATGTTGCTGGCAGGCAAAAAATCACCTCCAAATATGAAAATGGTTATCAATTTCAAAAATCGGAGGCCATTGTATCATCGCCGGCGCCACCTGTCAAGCCGGAAGTGATCCGTCTGAGGATGGTCTCAGTGGAGCTCGACCTTTCGGCCGCCTTTCTGCTCGTAGAGGCGATGCGAGATGGAGAGCACCGCCCGGTTCCCTGATGCGGAGCGAAGAGCGGCCAGAACCTGTGACTCGGTGAGCGAATCCAGGTTGGCGGTGATCTCATCAAGAAGAAGAATCCGGGGATCGCAGACTACAGCCCGGGCAATGGCGAGAAGCTGCCGCTGCCCCTGGGAGAACAGCTCCGGGCGGCATGGCGTATCGAGACCTTCCGGAAGCTGGCGGAAGAGCTCGGCCAGTCCGGTCATATCCAGCGCATGCCAGACCATCTCTTCCGTAACCGAAGGGTCGCGGAGCGTGATCTGATCCCGAACCGATCCCTGCAGCAGAACTGCGTTCTGCTGTACGCAGCCAATGAGCCGGCGGCGTTCGCTGTCCGGGATCTGATCCGCGGACCTGCCGAAGATCCGGACCGATCCTTCCTGCGGGGTGTAGAGTCCCAGAATCAGTTTGAAGCAGGTGCTTTTGCCGATACCGGTTCGCCCCATCAGAGTGACCATCTCGCCAGAGGAGACGGTCAGGGAGAAATCCCGGAGAACCGGCCGTTCCGGATCATAGCCGAAAGTCACGTCAGCCAGCTCAATGGCAGGCGGAGGAGCGATTTCTTCTGAGTTCACAGCTGCTGTACCGGGAAGTAAGCTTTCTGAGTCCGCAGCTGATGTACCGGGAAGAGAAGCGTCCGGGCCCGCAGCTGCTGCAGAGGGAAGCGGAGCGTCCGAGTCCGCCGCCTTTGCGGAAGCGAGTGGGGAGTCAGAGTCCGCAGCATCTGCGCCGGATGAATCTTTTGCCTCTGACAGGATTTCTCGTCCGTCTTTCTGCAGAGTTTCTGCCGGGATTTCCCGTTCATCTTCCTGCAGGAATTCCTGGATTCGGCGCATTCCAGCGAGGGCGGACTGAATGTTCTGAATCTCCATGCCAATGCTCTGCAGCGGACTGAAGATCTGTCCGACATAGGCGATCAGCGCGACGATGGTTCCGACCGTCATTCCAAAGAATTCCCGGACTCCGGTCTGCGATACGGAAAGCCCCATCATGACCGCGACGAGAAGCGCGCTGACGGTCAGAATGATCGGTGAGTATGTCGAATCATAGAAGTTCGAGCGTTCCATTGCCTGGAAGCCGTCTTCCACAGAGCGGTGATAGCGGTCTTCCATGAATGTCCAGCGGCGGAAGACGCCGATCGTCCGCCGGTTGGCCACCGTCTCCGGCAGAATCTGGTTGGCCCGGGCTACCGCAGCGCGGTTATCCAGCTGGGCAGAGAGCATCCGCCTCTGGAAACTGCGCGTGAGCAGAAACAGCAGCGGCAGGCAGAGGAGAAGGAGCAGAAACAGGCCGGGGCTCATGGTGCGGACGACGATGAGAATACTGATGATCGTGCAGGAGTCCGCGAACATACTGATCACTCCTGAAGAGAACAGAGTTTCCAGCTGTCCGACATCATTCACAAAGCGCGAAACCGTGACGCCGCTTTCCTGATCGGCATAATAAGAGGCAGGAAGTCGGATGAGCTTCTCGCTCATGGAGGTTCGCACCTGGTGGGTGACTTTCTGCCCGAACACCGTGATCAGAACCTCGCGCACAGAGGTCAGCAGTCCGGCGGAGGCGGTGAGAGCGAAGTAGAGGAGGGCTGGTGCAATCAGACCGGCGGAGGTGATGCTTCCCGCGCTCAGCCGGTCAACCAGCCGGCTTAAGGCAAGAGGCGGCATGACGCCAGTCGCGGCCGAAGCGGCGATCAGAGCGATCAGCGCCGCGGTGATTCCTGGATTCTTCCGGACTGCGCTGCGGAAAATGCCGGCACCGCTGGCTGAGTGTTTTGCGGCATGCGGCATTCTGCCGGAACGGCCGGCTTCTCGGTTCTCTGTATTCCGGTACTGTCTGTCCGTATCACTGGTCTGCCGGTTCGAAGTGCTCTGCGGCATTCTGCCCGCATCTCGTGAATTTGATACTTTCTGTTCCTGATTCCGGGTCAAATCCGCTCACCCCCTCTCCGTTTTCCGGATTGCTCCGGCTGTCCGCTCCGTTTTTGGTGCGGAGCAGCACCTCCCCTCTCCAGCTTTCCGGCATTTTCCTCATGAGAGAGTGGTTCCTTCGCAGGATTCCGGTCCTGCGGTTCCTGATTTTCCGCACACTGGAGCTGGTACAGTTTCCGGTAGGAAGGATGATCTGCAAGAAGCGCACTGTGGGTGGATACGGTGCAGGTCCCTCCTTCGATCCAGATGACCTGGTCCGAATGGGTGAATTCCTCCAGACGGTGGGAGATCAGAAAGATTACGGATTCCGGGGCAGCAGCGCGGAGATTCTGCAGGATCTGCTGCTCGGTCTCCCGGTCGACGGCGGCAAGAGGATCATCCAGGATGAGAACCGGGTACGGATGAAACAGGGTGCGGGCCAGAGCAATTCTCGCCTGCTGCCCGCCGGAGAGACGGACCCCTCCCTCACCGATTGGCGTGCGGACTCCATCTTCGAATTCGCGCACCTCCTTTTCTATGCAGACAGTGCGGAGCATCGGTCTGACATCTCCGTCCCTGCCCAGGCGGATATTTTCTTCGATCGTGCCGGCGAACAGTTCCGGCTGATGGCCGAGATATCCGGTGACCGCCGGGCGGCCGGGCGCCGCTGCTTCGGCGTAATCCTGCCCACCGAAACGAAGACTGCCCTGCCAGGGATATTCACACAGAAAGATCCGGCCGAGCGTGGATTTTCCGGATGCCACCTCGCCGGTGATGCCGATGAGCTGACCGGGTTCTGCCGTGAAGGAGAGACCGGAGAATACCGGAGCGGATCCGGGATAGGCAAAAGAAAGATTCTCTGCGGTGACTGCGGCCGGCGCGGCAATGCCGGATTCGGGATATTCTGTGGTCTCCGTCATAAACGGGCGGATTCTCTGCCATGAGACGCGCGCTTTCTGAACGGCATTGAAGAGCTTGGCGGCGTGGGAGGATTTTACGGCCAGTTTGGTGAAGCAGGACAGATAGGTGGAGAAGGCGGCAATATTCCAGACTCTCCAGCCGGCGCCGATGACATTGCGTCCGCCCAGCCAGAGGATGAAGATGGTGCTGGTCATCGCCACCACCTGATAGAGCGGCTGCATGGTGTTCTCCCAGATGTTGGCGCGGATGGACGTCTTCTCGTAGTCGGTGAGCCTCTCCTCATAGGAAAGATTCTGCTGCGTTTCATTTCCGAAGATCCGGTAGAGCAGCGCGTTCTGAACGCGGTCCAGCGTGGCATCATTCAGCCGGCCGGCGCTTTCCCGGCTGGCCGCTGTCGCCCTCGTCACAACCGTCTTCATTTTCTCGGCAATGACATAGGCGATGGGCGGGAACAGGAGAACAATCAGGCTGAGGCGGACATCATAGACGAAGAGCATGACAATATATGCGGCCATCGCGACGCCCGTGTCGAAGATCTCGGTGGTAAATTTCCGCATTCCCTCGGCGCAGGCATCGGCGTCGGTGATCGCGCGCGTCATCAGCGCGCCGACGCCTTCCTGCTGCAGCTCGCGGCGGCTGCGGTGGACAAGACTGCGGTACAGCGTGTCCTTCATTTCCAGCCCGACACGGTTGGCAAATTTCCGGACGTAAAGGCGCTTGAGGCAGCGCATGCCCTGCACGAAGGCGATGACCAGAACGTAGGTTATGGCAAGGCGGATCATGTCTGCCGGCGTGCGGCGGCCGGCAAGAATGTCGGCAAAATACTGCGCGAGCTGTCCCTCGAACCACGGCCCGGCGATCATTCCGAGATTGTACAGAATACCGGTCACGGTTACGATGATCAGATTGTTTTTCTGGTGAATAAAGTAAGTGGAGATCCGCGAGGGATCTGCATGACGATCTGACATGGAAACGGCATCCTCCCATTGTAATCAGTCATACTATGTGCATCGTGCTATTGCCGCGTCTTCTCGCCGCGGTTTCTGCATCATATTGTAAATGTCAGGCTGCATGACAGGCTGCTTTCATACCTGATATTCGCCGCTTTCAGTCTCTGCACCATGCTGCAGACGTCGGAATGGCATATTTGTATATATCTGTATATATGCTCTTACGCAGTCTGTTCGTCCGTGCTGTACTTCCGGGCTTCTCTGGCAAAGAT
Source organism: uncultured Lachnospiraceae bacterium (assembly GCA_902796405.1). Lineage (GTDB taxonomy): Bacteria > Bacillota > Clostridia > Lachnospirales > Lachnospiraceae > UBA3305. The sequence goes on from CADBOY010000249.1 coordinate 7,846, forward strand.
GCGGAAGTAGCAGAAGGTGGTGACGCTTCCGGTGATCACCCAGGATACCGGGTAGACGATCATCAACATCTCAATCGTGTGATGGAGCTGGAAGATCGTCGCGATCCAGACCAGGCGGAACACGCAGGAGCCGAGCGTGATGATCACAGCGGGAAGCAGAGAGTGATTCATGCCGCGAAGACAGCCGCCGGATATCTCGTAGGTTCCGGTGAGCAGCTCAAACAGACAGATGAACTGCAGGCGGATGACGGCGTAGTAGGTCACCTTCGGATCTGTGGTGAATATCAGCAGGAAGAGATCCCGGCCGAACCAGAACACGAGGCTGAGCGCCAGGGTGGCGGTCAGTCCGATGACGGTGGAGAGCAGGTATACCCTCCGGCAGCGGCTCGTCTTTCCGGCAGCGAAGTTCTGGCTGGTGAACGTGGTTGCCGCCTGTGCGTAGCTGTTGACAACAAAATAGGCCATGAACTCGAAGTTCTGCCCCGCGGTATTTCCGGCAATGCAATCCGCGCCGAACCCATTGATCGCGGACTGGATTACGACATTCGAGAGGGAGAACACCATGCCCTGCACACCCGCAGGAAGGCCGATTGTGACGATGCGGTGCAGATGCTCACCGGAGATGGACAGCTTGTGGAAGTAAAAATGAAATTCCCCTTTTTCCTGCTTCAGGAAGAAGAGAACCAGGGCGGCACTCAGAATATTGGAGATCACCGTCGCGATGGCGACTCCGGCAACGCCCTGATGAAATCCTGCGACAAAGACGATGTTGAGGATGACGTTGAGGATGCCGGACGCGATCAGCGCATAGAGAGGCCGGGCGCTGTCGCCCTTTGCCCGGAGAACCGAGGAGCCGAAATTGTAGATCAGCGTGAACGGCATGGCAACGAAGAAGATCCGCAGATACAGCGTTGCGAGGGGCAGGACGTCTTCCGGTGTATTCATGATGATGAGCATCGCAGGAGCGAGAAACTCGCCGAGGATCAGGACGGCAGCGCCGCAGAGGATGGCGAGCAGAATGCTCGTGTGCAGAGCGGAGCTGATTTTCGCCTGATCGCCCCGGCCGATCAGACTGGCGATCGTGACGGTGGCGCCGAGAGAAAGTCCCATGAACAGACTGACGAGCAGGTTGACGAGAGCAGCGTTGCTCCCCACCGCGGCCATGGCGGTTGAGCTGTCAAAGCGCCCGACGACCGCGAGGTCTGCCGAGTTGAAGAGCTGCTGCAGGATGCTTGCCGCGGCAACGGGAATCGCGAAGCGGGTCAGCTTGCCCGCAAGCGGCCCGTTCAGCATATCGATATCATTACTTCGGTTCATCCTGGCCATATTTTCTTCTCTCTTTCGTTTTTCTGTCTGCTTTCCGCTCGAAGCTCCACTGTGAGACCGTGAAGCCGTGGATCCGCGGGGCAGCTCTGCCCGCTTTTGCGGGGAAATCTTTCTGCTTCTACAGATTCTACAGAATGGATCTTCCTGCTTTTCTGTCATCACTGGATTTTCACGCACAAAGTCACAGCCCACGCCGCTATGGCAAGGAACGGGAGTGCTAAACGCGGTGTCAGAATCCGAAACACCGGTCACAGCCCACTATGTCCCGGCAAGGAGCGGGGCGCCGCTTCATGACGGAATCATACATACGTTTATACCACTATGACATAGTATACCGCAGTGTGAAACGCCGCTGTCATTGGTTCCTCTAATCTGTTCATCACAGAAAGTAATGGTCATTTACGGCTCTTCCTCCTCCGGCTTTGCGAGGGGAAGATGGAAGAGAAATTCCGTGCCGACGCCCTCCGTGCTGATCACATCGATCGCCTCATGGTGTGCGGTCATGATCTCCTTCACGATGGACAGGCCAAGACCGGTGCCCTGTTTGTCGCGGCCGCGGGACCGGTCGCTCTTGAAGAACCTGGTCCAGATCTGACTCTGGTCCTTCTTCGGAATGCCGCATCCGGTATCCTTGACCGAGATGGCCGCCTTGGCGCGGCCGGCGGTGACGGAGATGGTGATTACGGAATGGTCGTCCGAGAACTTGATGGCGTTGTCCACGAGATTGTAGATCACGCGCTGAATCTTGCCCCGGTCGGCGCGCACGAAAACCTGTGCGTCGGACAGGATCAGATCGAAGGATATGCCGCGCGTCCGGCAGGTACCGCCGAATGTCTCACACACAGCGCGGATGAGCGCGCAGAGGTCAAAGTCCTCAAGGTCCAGCGTGAGATTGCCGCGCGAGAGCGAGTTCAAAGAGAGCATGCTCTGCGTCAGACTGGTCAGACGGTCGGCCTCATTGACCACGATGCGCAGGTAATGCTCCTGGTTCTCCGGCGGAATGACGCCGTCAAGAATCGCGTTGATGTATCCCTTGATCGAGGTGAGCGGTGAGCGGAAGTCGTGAGAGACATTGGAGATGAATTTCTTCTGATAGTCTTCCGAATTCGAGAGTTCCTCGGCCATGACGTTCAGAGTGCTGGCGAGATATCCCATCTCATCCTGGTGTCGCACGTCAATCCTGTACTTCAGATTTCCGGCAGCGAACTCGCCCGCCCCCTTTGTGATCTCTTTCATCGGGCGGATGACGGTGTGGCGGA
>CADBOY010000250.1 GCA_902796405.1 uncultured Lachnospiraceae bacterium
GAATCATTCCGCTCTGCTTTGGTCCTACTTGAGGAAATGGCTTTGCCGCGGTAAATTAGAATCAGAATGACAGCATCCTGCCTCACGATTCACTCCATCCTGGGCAGGCCAAAGCCGGTAAAGCTGACCGGCACTGCGTATCTGTAAGACCGCTCCATACGGGACCAGTCAAAGCACCAGACAACATGCTGCCATCATTTCCCCCGCGAGGATGAAAGCCATGGCATATATCGAATTTCAACATGTAGTAAAAGAATACCGAACCGGCGGGACCCCCATCTTCGCACTTCGTGACGCTTCCTTTTCGGTTGAGAAAGGCGAACTTGCCGTTATCCTAGGCGCGTCCGGCGCCGGCAAGACCACAGCGCTCAATATCCTCGGCGGGATGGACACCGCAACCTCCGGCCGCGTCATCGTGAACGAGCGCAACATCACCGGGCTCAGCCCCAGAGAGCTCATCGGCTACCGCCGAAGCGACATCGGCTTTGTCTTCCAGTTTTACAATCTCGTCCCGAACCTGACTGCTCTGGAGAACGTGGAACTTGCCGTTCAGGTGTGCCGCGATCATCTGGATCCCGCAGAAACGCTGCGAAAGGTCGGCCTGGCGGACCGGACGGACAATTTCCCGGCACAGCTTTCGGGCGGAGAGCAGCAGCGCGTTGCCATCGCCCGCGCTCTTGCCAAGAATCCGCGCCTGCTTCTCTGCGATGAGCCAACCGGAGCTCTCGATGACGCGACTGGCCGTCAGATTCTGAAGCTGCTGCAGGACACCTGCCGGAGCGAAGGCATCACGGTCGTCATCATCACCCACAATTCGGCCCTGGCGCCCATGGCCGACCGTCTGATCCGGTTCCGCAGCGGTCAGGTGACGGAGAGGACAGAGAATCCCTCTCCCACTCCGGTGGAGGATATCATCTGGTGAGCGCCATACCGACCGGCGAGGAAATACCACCTGCTGCTTTCGATGCAGATGATCAAGGCCGCCCGGTAAGAACAATACGAACCGCGGCATCGGGCAGCAAAAAATACTACCCGGCGAAACAATGCCAGCCACGGCATCGGACAACAAAGGATAGTCACCGATGAGAGCCATGCCAACCGCTGCGTAATACAAAGAAGAGGTGAAGCCCGGATGAAGCACCGTCACAGGCATCCGAACGCGTACCGCGCGGATATTCTGCGCACAATCCGGAAGGAAAGCCGCCGCTTTCTCGCAGTGATGTCCATTGCCGCGCTCGGCGTCATGATGTTCTCCGGGCTGCGCGCTTCCTGCGAAGATCTGCGGCGCTCCGCTGACCGCTTCTTCGATCAGCAGAATCTCCACGATCTGTCCATTGCCTCCACGATGGGGCTGACCGACGACGACGTTCAGGCGCTCCGCGCCGTGGACGGAGTGGGAAAAGCCGAAGGATTCTGCAGCGTGAAGGCGAATGTCTCGGCCAGCGGCCGCACGCACAGCGTCACGATGATCACGCTCTCGGATTCCGGGATGGATCAGCCGCTGGTCCTTGAAGGGCGCCTCCCGGAGACTCTCTCTGAGACCGCCGTCACGCAGAAATTCCTTCACGACACCGGCCTGACTGTGGGCGATACCATCACCATTCAGGATGAGGGCAGCGAAGGAGCCAGCCAATCCTCCGGCGGCTCCACAACAGGGGAAGCCTCAGGTCCCGAAAAATCAGCCGGCGGCTCCACAACAGAAGCTGCTTCTGCGGTGGGTGAATCGGCCGGCAGCTCCAAGGCAGAGACCACTGAAACTTCCAGCAGGATCAACCTCCCTGATGTGGACGAGGATATCTCCGCGGAAGACGAAGGCTCCGCCTCCCTGCGAAGCGAAGTACTTACCATCGTCGGCGCGGTGACGGACCCCACCGACATCAACAATCCCTTCGGCTCTCTGAATTACCGCTCTGGCTCGGCAAATACCGCATTTGTGGTGAAGGATGCCATAGACAGCGGCTATTACACTTCCGTCCGGCTCACGATTGAGGGAACAGAGAAGCTGTACTGTTTCTCCTCTGCCTATAAGGACACCGTCCGGGCCGTAAAATCTCTCATCGAGGAGGACATCCGGGAGAAACGGGAAAGCAGCCGGACCGCAGAGATCAAGGGAAAGGCGGAAAGCCGGGCTGCCGATGCATCCCTGGAGGCAGCGGAGAAACTGGAAAGCGCTTCCGATGCGCTGGAAAGCGGACAGCAGCAGCTCGAGAGCGCCCAGCTGTCCGGGAAGGATCAGATCGAGAGCGGCGAAAACCACGCGGAAAGCGAGTTTTCCGCCGCCCGGCAGAAACTTGACAGCGCGCAGGACGCACTGAATGCGAAGCACGGGAGTGCCTCTGCCCTGCTGGAGAGCCAGATGGATCAGATGGAGAGCGGGCTTGCGGAGATTCAGAAGCAGAGCCAGCAGCTTCGCCGCGCCAGGGAGTCTGTCGCAACTGGCCAGTCTCAGCTGGAGGCAGGAGCCGCATCCCTTGCTGCCGCGGAGGAATCGGTACACACGCAGCTTGCGGCAGGTCTCTCAACCGTCCGTTCGAAACAGGAGGAGCTCCGCACGCAGCTTCGCGAGGCAGAAAGCGGACGCTCCCAGCTTGCTTCCACCTGGCAGCAGGCAGAGGACGGCCTGAAGGAGCTCCAGGATGCGCGCGCCGGCCTGGAATCCGCCGCAGTGGAAACGCCGGAGGCGACGGGTGCCAGCACAGACGCCAGCACAGATGCCAGCGCCAGACAGGATCTGGCGGGAATCGACGAGAAGATCTCTGAGGCGAAGAAGACCGCCGATGAACTGAAGCGACATCTGGACAAGGCCGATGAGGGCATTTCCACCCTGAAGGCAGCTCTCGGAGAGCTGGAGAAGCAGGAGAACGCTCTTCTTGCAACTTCCGCCGCCGATGCCCAGTTTCCCCGGAGCAGACAGCTTCTCAAGGAAAATCAGGATAAGCTCGATTCCGGCGCTGCGCGAATCGAGAGCGGCGAGCAGGCGGCAGAGTCCGCGAAGAACCGGCTGGAATCCGGTCTGGACGCCGCTGCAGACGCCAGCCGCAGCCTGGAGGATGCGGTCCAGAGCGCGCAGGAAGACATTGACAGCGGACGCGCCGAATATGAATCAGGGAGCGAGTCCGCGGCGGACGCGTTCTCCAGCGCACGCGCCAGGCTGTCCGCGGCAGCATCCTCTGCCCGCGAAGAACTCGCGAAGGGAAGAAGCGAATACGAGGACGCTCTGTCCGAGATCAAGGACAAGCTGTCGGACGCGCGCCGGCAGATTCAGGAGATCGATGATGCGCAGTGGTATGTCCAGGACCGGATGTCGCTCTCCGGCTACAGCAACATCGACAGCGACGCCTCCGCCATCGAATCCATCGCCACCGTCTTCCCGGTTGTGTTCTTCCTGGTTGCCATATTGATCTCTCTGACCGCCGTCACGCGCATGGTCGCCGAAGACCGTGGCCTGATCGGCACGTACCGCTCTCTTGGCTACACTGGTCCGGAGATTCTTCGCAAATACCTGCTGTTTGCAGGGGCGGCCTGCCTGTCGGGATGTCTGATCGGCACGGTTCTGGCCTTCTCCATCCTGCCGCTGTTCATCTTCCGTTTCTTCCGGGTGATGTATCTGCTGCCACACTACCGCCTGTGGCTGTATCCGGTGAGTGCCCTGCTCGGACCCGCGCTGTTTCTCGCCGGCGTTCTGCTGGCAGCAGGAGCTGCCTGCGCCGGCCAGCTGCGCGAAGTGCCGGCACAGCTGATGCGGCCCGAAGCTCCTCCTGCCGGCTCCCGGGTACTCCTGGAGAGAATCCGCCCGCTGTGGCGCCATCTCTCCTTCCTGAGCAAAGTGACTGCCCGCAACCTGTTTCGTTACAAGAAGCGGCTGTTCATGACCGTCATCGGCATCACCGGCTGCATGGCGCTCCTGCTCTTCGGATTTGCGGTGAATGACTCCGTGAACGCTCTGCCGCAGCGCCAGTTCAGCGACTTTCTCCACTATGACGTAATCGCCGTTTCCCCGGATGATGACAACAGCCGTCTGATGGAGCACCTGCAGGAAGACCGCCGCGTCCGCAGCACCCTGCCGGTGACCATTCAGTCCGCCGATATCGTGACAGACACCGGCGAAATCTCCGTCACCGTGATCGCCATCCCGGACGGAGCGGATCTGTCGGCTTACCTGACTTTGAAGGACACTTCCGGCCAGAATGTCCGCCTGCAGCATGGCTGCATCGCCGTCACCCGGAATGCGGGAATCGTCGGGAAATTCGGCGCAGGGGATGACATCACGCTCCGGCTGGCGGATCTGCAGACGGCGGATATTCCGGTCACCTCCATCGTGCAGAACGATCTGGGGAACTACGTCTACCTGCCGCAGAGCACCTTTGAGACGCTGTTTGATACCGCCGAAAACGGCGCGCTGATTCTCCTGGACCGGCAGGCAGGGGAAAGTGCCTTCACCGATGAGCTGGAGTCCGAGGATTTCATCGCCTCGGTCACCAGCACCGAGGATCAGAAGAACAGCTTTACTTCAACTTCCCGGCTGATTGGCGGTGTCGTCGGTGTGGTCATCGCGATGTCCGCTGCCCTCGCCTTCGCGGTGCTGTTCACTCTCTCCTCCACCAATATCTCCGAGAGGGAGCGCGAGCTCGCAACCATCAAGGTTCTCGGCTTCTATCCGCGCGAGGTCCACCGGTATATCAACCGGGAAATGATGCTCCTCTCGGGGATCGGCATTCTTCTGGGACTTCCGGCCGGCCGGATCTTCGCCGGAACGCTGACCTCGATTCTGGACCTCCCGTCCATCTATCTGGAGACAGTCCTGCTACCGTCATCGTATCTGTACTCCGTGCTGCTGACACTCGCATTTGCCCTGGTGGTTGCCCTGGTAATGGGACACGTGCTCGACGCCATTGACCCGGCGCAGGCGCTGAAATCGGCAGAATGAGCGCGAACAGGAATGGGAAAACAGCGACAATGAATCAGCAGAAGAGTAATGACAAAATAACGGCAGAATTGCCGTAGATAATGGCAATATGACGCAGATACCGGCAAAATAGTCGCAGATATCGGTAAGATAACCGCAAATATTGGCAAAATAGCCGCAAAAAGCCGCCGTCCACAGGGGCGGCGGCTTTTTGCGGCTATTCTGTCTTCTCTTACGCGTCGGAGCGCGAGAACGAATTCTTCATATCGTTGCTGACTTCATACAGAACGTGACCCAGCGTGTCTGCCGTCAGCTTCTTCAGCGCGGCAGCGCTCTCTTCATTTGCCTGCTCGCAGAGCGCTCTATACGCCTCTTCGTCCTCTTCGGGGATCGAGGCGGCCTTCCGGTTATACCGGTTCAGGATCTCATGGCCCTTTGCTCCCGCCGCCTTCTGATAGCGCTCCACATGGCTGTGGCACTTCGCATACGAGGCATCCCCCAAAGCGGCAATCAGGCGGCTGCACCAGTACAGGCTGTCCGTCGATACCTCTCCCGTCGTGCAGGAAAGATACTCCGGCGTCTTCTCCACATTGGCGTAGAACGGCATCATCGCGTTGAAGGCATTGGACGCGAAGGCCAGCCACTCCACGGCGCTGATCTCCGGCGCCGTATTCGGCTGGATCTGGATCAATGCCAGGAAATCATTGCGGTTGATGCCGATGGAGCGATACATTCCGCGCCGCTGCGGATCGCCGCTGGTGCTGTAGGGATCAAACGGCGTCCCCTGATAATGCCCGGACAGAACGTATTTCACGTCTTCTACAGTGACCAGCCGCTCGGGAACCAGACACCACGGGATGTCGTCCGATTCCGGCAGGTAATCCGCATCCGGTCCGTCCCAGCGGAAGGTACCGGGATTCAGGTACCGTTCCATGAACCAGGCGCGCGGCGTATTGTACACATGATCGGAGTCGTCATGGCTTCCGAAAACGTCCCGGGGATTGATCTGCCCGCCCTCCAGCCGGTCGTCGTTCGAGACATCCAGATGATTGGCGCGGATGAACGAGACGAGGTCCGCCGAGCACATGAAATTCTGCTGTTCTTCAGAAGCGTCATTCAGATCGAATGCATCGATGCCAAGCTGATTCGGCATGACGACATAGACATCATCTGGCACACGACGCGCAATCCAGTGATGCCCGCCGATCGTCTCCAGCCACCAGATCTCATCCCGGTCCTGGAATCCGATTCCGTTCATCTCATAGGTCCCATACTTCTCCAGCAGCGCGCCCAGCCGCTGCACGCCCTCCCGGGCGGTGTGAATATACGGCAGAACCAGAACCACAAAGTCCTCTTCGCCGAGGCCTCCCGGAATCTCCGGGTGATCCTCTGCGGCAGGAACCAGCGGCACCAGCGGATCTGCGCCGAGCACGCGTTCGTTGGAAGTGATCGTCTCTGTGGCCGTCATCGCCACGTTCGCCTCGTTGACTCCGCTCGCCGCCCAGATGCCGACCTTCTGCACAGCGTCCGGAACCGCGGTATACCGCATCGGATCATCCGGCAGTTCTACCTCGCAGTGTGAGATCACAGAGCGGTAATGGCGGGGCTGCTGGTCCGGCATTACCACAGTAAACCGCTTCGGTGTGTACTGTCCGGAAGCGGAATCGTCGTTCCGGGCCATCATCGTGGACCCATCGTAGGTTGCGTCCTTCCCCACCAGAATCGTTGTGCAGGCCATATCTTCTTCCTCCTTCATCCCGTATCAGATACTGCCATGCTGTAACCGATATTTCCATGCTGCAGCTGATACTTATCTGTTGTATCAGCTGCTTTCATACTTTATCCGATACTTTCGTGATACACCAGACGCTTTCATGCTGTATCCAGCAATTTCGTGATGCGCCAGACGCATTCATACTGTATCTGATACTTTCGTGCTGTATCCGATACCTCCTATTTTACTCAAGTCCGGTCGTTTCGTCCACTCCCAGCATGATATTCATGTTCTGAACGGCCGCGCCGGAGGCTCCCTTGCCGAGATTGTCAAACAGCGAGGTGACCGTGGTCTGATCCTCATGGCCGCAGACGATAAGCCGCAGCTCATTGGATCCGGCCAGCTCTGCTGCGTAGATCGTGCCGTGCTTTTCTTCATACGGCATCACCTGGACAAAGTGCTCATCCCGATAATATTCCGCCAGGCGGTCACGGATCTCCTGCGCGGAAGGCCTGCCATTCAGCAGCCGGTTCTGCAGCTCGATCGTCGTCGCCATCCCCTTGTAGTAGTCATCCACTACCGGAAGGAAGACCGGCGGATAGGCCAGACCGGTCATCTTCTGCATCTCCGGCACATGCTTGTGATGCAGATTCAGCCCGTAGATGCCGGGAGCGGCCAGCTTCTTCTCCGGCTCATCAGCCTCATACTGCGCGATCATCTTCTTTCCGCCGCCGGAATAACCGGTCAGCGAAAAGCAGGTCAGCGGATAATCCGCCGGCAGAATTCCCATCCGGACCAGCGGCGCTGCCGCTGCGATCAGTCCGGTAGCATGACAGCCGGGATTGGCGATGCGGCTGCCTGCCGCAATCTTTGCTCTCTGCTCATGGGAAAGCTCCGGGAATCCGTAGACCCAGCCATCGGCCGTGCGGTGCGCCGTTGAGGCGTCAATCACCCGGACATGCGGATTCCCGATCATCGACACCGCTTCCACCGCCTCGGCATCCGGCAGGCACAGGAACACAATATCCGCGGAATTCAGGTATTTCCGGCGCTCCGCGGGATCGTGCCTCTTGTCCTCGTCAATCCGAAGCAGCGTAAGATCATCTCTGGCGCCGATACGGTCATAGATCTGCAGACCGGTGGTTCCGCTCTGTCCGTCGATGTATACCTTGATCTTTCCCATGATTTCTCTCACTTTCTGCCAAACAGCCGGCGAAGCCAGCCGAAGAAGCCGCCTTCTGCACTCTCCGGCTCCTTCTGCCCGGAGGCCTTTCCGGCACCTGTTCCTGCCGCATCTTCAGCGGTCTTTACGCTGCTTTCCGTGGCCTTGCTTTCACTTCCTGCCGCATCGGCTTTGCTTTCCGCAGCGTGAAATTTATTATCTGCAGCTCTAACTTCGC
>CADBOY010000251.1 GCA_902796405.1 uncultured Lachnospiraceae bacterium
AGGAGGAAAATGAGATGGCAGTGAATCCGAAGGATATCTTCAAAGTCATGAAAGCGAAGGAGACATTTGACCGGAATCATCCGAAATTCGGGCCTTTCCTTCAAGCAGCGCACGGGGCCGTGCAGGAGGGATCGGTGATTGAGATCAGCGTAACGCCTCCGGACGGAAAACCGATTGTGACGAATCTGAGAGTGCAGGCATCCGACATGGAGCTTCTGTGCGAGCTGATGGAGATGTCGCAGAAGTCGTGAGAAGCGGTAACAGCAGAACTGGCATCCGACCGTTGGGCGGATGAATGGACTGCGCCGAGGATGGAAGAAACGGAGCATTCGGATGCAGAGCCACATCCAGAGCGCTGTCAGAGCACCGAAGATTCAGGAAGAAAATTCAGGAACCAGAAGGAAACAGGAACGATGAAGATGATCGTTGGCCTGGGCAATCCGGGCAGAAAATATGAAGGAACGCGGCACAATACCGGATTCGAAACGCTGGATATTCTGGCGGACCGGTACGGAATCCGGGTGAATACGAACCGGCAGAAGGGGCTCATCGGTTCCGGCCGGATCGGCGAAGAGAAGGTACTGCTCGTCAAGCCTCTGACCTATATGAATCTGAGCGGGGAGTGCGTCCGCCCGGTCGCGGATTACTACAAGATCCTGCCGGAGGACATCATCGTCATCTGTGATGATGTGTACCTGGAGATCGGCCAGATCCGCGTGCGCGGCCAGGGAAGCGCCGGCGGGCACAATGGACTGAAGAACATCATCGCCTGCCTCGGCAGCAGTGATTTCCGCCGGGTGCGTGTCGGCGTGGGGAAAAAGCCGGAACAGATGGATCTGGCTGATTTTGTGCTTGGGCATATCCCGAAGGAGCGGGCGAAAGACGCGCAGGCGGCCAGAGAGCGCGCGGCGGACGCCGCGGAATCTCTGATCACGGACGGACTGGAGAAGACGATGAACCGGTTTAACGGGTTTGTCCGGAAAGCAGGAGGATGACATGGCTCTGCATTTTGCCAGTCCGCTGAATGAACTCATTCAGTTTTCGGACATGAAGGAGGATCTGGAGAAGGGACGCGGCCCGCTCGCGGTGAGCGGCTGCACGGATTCTCAGAAGGTTCATCTGGCCTGTGAACTGACGGCAGATATTCCGCTGCGGCTGATTTTGACCTACAATGAGAGCCGCGCCCGGGAGATCTATGAAGATGCTCAGGTCTGCCACCCGGAGGTCTTTCTGTATCCGGCCAAGGACGTCCTGTTCTATCAGGCGGACGTTCAGGGCAATGTGCTGTCAAAGCAGCGCATGGAGATCCTGAAGCAGATTCTGGAAGAGGGGCGGGGCACCGTCGTCACGACGATCGACGCGTGCATGGACCGCATCGCTTCGCCGGACGAAGTCTACCGCCGGCGTCTGGAAATCCGCGGAGGCAGCGTCCTGGATCTGACCGAGGTGACCAGCCGTCTTAACGCGCTGGGGTATGAGCGCCTGCCGCAGGTGGAGATGCCGGGGCAGTTCGCGGTGCGTGGCGATATTCTGGACATCTATCCGCTGACGGAGGAGAACCCGGTCCGGGTTGAGCTGTGGGGCGATGAGGTGGATTCGATCCGGAGCTTCGATGCGTCCAGCCAGCGATCGCTCGAGATGCTCGATCAGACCGTGATCTATGCGGCTGATGAGATGCCGCCGGTAAAAAACGGGAAATACGTCTTCTCCGTATCTGTTCTGGATTACTTTGATGAGAAGACCGCGGTGCTGCTCGATGAACCGCAGCGCCTCGCGGAGAAAGCGCGCGGCGTCTCCCGGGAATACCAAGAGAGCATGGCGGCCCGACTGGAGCAGGGAGTTCACACCGATGAACCCGTCCCGGAGATGCTCGCACCGGAGGAGGTGCGGGAACGGCTGCTCCGGCCTCGCACCGTCATCCTGACCACGCTGCCGCAGCGATTCCCGGAGGTGGCAGAGTCCAGGAACCGAGAGATCCGGGGGAAGACGGCCATCAGCTACGCGGGAAATATCCCGGGCATGATCCGGGACCTGAAGCAGATGTGCAGGAACAAGTACCGGGTCGTGATTCTCTCGGGATCGCGGACGCGGGCTGAGCGGATGGCAAAGGAACTGCAGGATGAAGATCTGCCGGCCGTATTCGAGGAGGCCGGAGAGCGTAAGATCCTGCCGGGACAGATTCTGGTGACAACCGGGAGCGTTCACAAGGGATTTGAGTACCCGGATCTGCGC
>CADBOY010000252.1 GCA_902796405.1 uncultured Lachnospiraceae bacterium
CGAGACTCTGTCAGAGAGGAGAACCTTCTCAGCCAGTCGTCCCGGATAAAGTTCTTCCGGAATACTGTCCCGGATGGAGACCGCGAGCGTATCGCAGAGACAATCATTGATCCTTGCCAGCTTCTGCGTATCCGGATATTGTTCAATGCCGATGCCAGCATACCCCAGAAGCTCACCGCCGGACATGACAGGGCCGCAGACCTGCGGATAATCTTTCGCGGTCCCCCAGTCGTACACACGGGATTTTCCCTGCGAATACATCATTTCCTGGTAATCCAGTGAATTGCTGTTTTGTATGTAATCCGCAGGAAGTACACCTTCTTCCGCAATAACGTCCCAGGCACGATAGGAGAAGGGACGAGGAAACGCGAAGGCAATCAGCCGGAATGAAGTGTCAAACGCGATGATGGGGTGATGCAGATCCTGATAGGCTGCATCAACGATCTCCTGCGGAGACCGGCGGGCGGTCATCACTCGGAACATGATGCGGAAAAAACGGGATTCCGATAGATCATGCGTCAACATCTGTCACCCTCCTCTACGGCCGCCCTCTTCTGAGCCAGCCCGGACAGCCAAAAGCATCCGCGGCCAAAGCTGGAAGAAACGTCTTTCTGAAAATATCCTTCAAATTGTGATAACTCATAAATTCAGTTTACCAGTTTTCACAAAAGATACAAGTTAAAAAAATCACGATTTTGCGCGATTTTCCCACCATGGTTGTATTTTTAGCAGAATATCCACCAATTGCTTTCACGCAAATCACAATGACGAAAGCTTCGCGATAAAATAGAATAGAATCAGTAAATATGTAACATTCTTTACAATCATCAATCTTGACTTGAGCAGTTGGATTTCCGGCATCTACGAAAAATGACACCAGAATTTCAATCTCCGCTGCATGGAAAAAGAAAGGAGCGTTGCATTATGGATTACGGTCTGAAGGACAAAGTGGTACTGATTCCTGGATCAACCGGCGGTATCGGCCAGGCACTGGTTCGCGCATTCGCGGCAGAAGGCTGCCGTCTGGCGATTTCTTCCACCAGTCAGGCAAAGCTTGATGTCTTTGTTCCGACGCTGAATCTTTCGAAGGAGCGAATCTGGACCTGCGTGTGTGATGTCACAAAAGAGGAAGAAGTAAAGAAATTTGTGGAAGGAGCAGCGGCCAACTACGGAACCATTGATGTCGCTGTCATCAATCCAGGGTATGAAGGAGAGTATCAGCTCATTCAGGATGCCACGATTGAATCATATCACAAAGTGTTTGACGTCAATGTTTTCGGCGCAATGTATGTGATGAAGTATGCAGCCCGTGAGCTTCTGAAACATGAGAGCGGCGCGATCGTTCAGATTGCTTCGAACGGAAGCTATACCGGAGCCGCCGGAATGGGTGCGTACTGCGCCTCCAAGCATGCCGTGGCCGGTCTGACCAAGAGCGTTGCACTGGAGCTCGGCCCGCATGGAATCCATGTCAACTACATCTGCCCCGGCGGCGTAGAGACTCCGATGATTCACCGGATTGAGAAGAACACCTTCGGTGACACCAAGACACACGAAGAGGCAGAGCAGATCTTCGGCGCGCAGTATCTGGATCATCGCTACTGCCGGCCGGATGAAGTGGCAAATCTGGCACTGTATCTGGCATCGGATGTCTCTTCTCACATCATGGGCTCCGGCATTCGTATGGACGGCGGTCTGGACGCCACCTGCTGATTGATGAACCAGTTATCCGGGGTGCTGCCGTCAAAACCTGCAGCATTCTTCTATCATTAACTTTCCGGGATGTGCCGGCGGATAAGGTCAGCACAGCACCGGCTTAAGCCACTCGGACAGGAGAAATAAACATGATTGATCCGAAGTATGAGATTTTATGGAAACCGATATACATCAACGGAATGCGTCTTCGAAACCGTATGATTCTTTCCCCGATGGGAACCTTCACTCCGACGCTCGACGGCAATGACAGCGAAGAAGGAATTCGCTATTACGAAGAGCGCGCCAAGGGCGGTGCCGGTATGATCACGACCGGTGCCATGTTCACGAGCGAGGCACTCGCTCAGGGCAGTCCTACGATTGCCGTCTGGAGTCATCACTCCATTCCGAAGCAGACCGTGATGATTGAGCGCTGTCACAGATGGGGTGCCAAGGTCTGCCTGCAGCTTTCCTGCGGCACCGGCCGGAATGGCGTTCTGCTTCCGGGCGTAGACAGTCTGGTATCCGCTTCTCCCGTTCCTTCCTTCTACAACCCGAACCTGATCTGCCGGGAGATGACCAAGGAAGAAATTGCGGAAGACTTGAAGAACTGGGAGACCTGTGCGACAAATATGCTCCTCGCAGGTTATGATGCCATCGAGATCCATGCTCACGCCGGTTATCTGATGGACCAGTTCATGTCTTCTGTCTGGAATCACCGCACCGATGAATATGGCGGAAGCCTGGAGAACCGCTGCCGGTTCGCGACGGATATCATCAAGACCATCCGCCGCGTTGTCGGTCCGAAGTTCCCGATCCTCTACCGGATATCTCTGGATCATCGGTTCAACGGCGGAAGAACTCTGGAGGAGAGCGGTCAGATTCTGCCGATCCTTGAGGCGGCTGGCGTGGATGCGTTTGATGTAGATGCTGGATGCTATGAGTCCATGGACTATATCTTCCCCACAGTATACACCGGCGAAGCCTGCATGGCTTATGTCTGTGAGACCGCTAGAAAGTATACCAGGAAACCGATCATCAACGCCGGAAATCATTCCGTGGATACCGCAGCCGACCTTCTTCATTCCGGCAATGCGGATATCGTTCAGTTCGGCAGACAGTTCATCGCCGATCCTCAGTTCCCGAACAAGCTGAAGGCGGGACATCGTGAGGATATCCGTCCGTGCCTGATCTGTAATGAAGAGTGTATCGGGCGGATCTTCGGCCGCATGACCCAGCTTTCCTGCGCCGTGAATCCTGCTACTGGTCTTGAAAATTCGATGGGTGAGATCACCAAACTGGAGACGCCGCATAAGGTAGCCGTGATCGGAGCCGGCCCTGGCGGACTGGAAGCCGCAAGAACGGCTGCTCTCCGTGGCTGCAGCGTGACAATCTTTGAAAAATCCGGCCAGATCGGCGGAACTCTGATCGCCATTGCAACGGCAAGCTGGAAGATCCGTATCCGCAAGTTGATCGAATGGTACAGCGTACAGCTGAAGAAGCTCGGTGTGGATATCCGCCTGAACACGGAGGTATCGGCGGATGATCCGGCTCTCGCTGATTATGACGATATCTTTGTTGCGGTCGGCGCTGTACCGATGGTTCCGAAGAGCATCGCGGGAACCGATCTACCGAATGTCATCGATGTCACGAATTCCCATCGTCAGGGCGTACATACAGACAATGTGGTAATCTGCGGCGGTGGATATTCCGGCTGCGACAGCGCGCTGGAGCTCGCGGAAGAAGGAAAGAAGAATATTACCATCGTTGAGATGCTCGATGATGTGGCAAAGAATGCCATGCCGATCAACAAGATGACGATTGACCGCCTGCTGAAGGAAAGAGGAATTCATGTTCGTGTCAACACCTGCGTCCAGAAGATCACTGATCAGGGGGTCGTTGTCAAGACGGAGAGCGGGGAGCTTGAGACAATTCCGGCAGATACAGTGATTACCGCATTTGGTCAGAGACCCAGCGATGGTCTTGTCCACGCTCTGGAAGAAAAATATCCGACAAAAGTAGTTCCGGTCGGCGATTGCACCAGAATCGGCAAAGCAGGCACGGCAATCCGCAGCGGATATTACGCCGCCATGGGGCTGCAGTAATCTCAGCGGACCGCTCCGTCAATGTTCGTTAATGTAAAGGAAGCGGATTATTCACTGCAAATATAGATAATGTGAATCATCCATTCATTTATTCCACAAGGAGGTTATATTATGTTTGATCTTACTGGTGATGTTGCTGTTGTTACTGGCGCTGGAACCGGACTGGGACGTCAGTTTGCGCTCGCACTGGCCAGACAGGGGGCAAAGGTTGCCCTTCTTGGCCGCCGCCAGTCCAAACTGGATGCGGTTGCCGAAGAGATCCGTGCGGCTGGCTCAGAGGCACTTCCGATTTCTACGGATGTTACCGAACCGAAGCAGATTGTTGCAGCCAGGGATAAGATCGTGGAGACCTGGGGCAAGGTCGATATCCTGGTGAACGATGCCGGCGGCGGAATTGCCGGAAAGATTACGGAGCTTGCAGATGAAGACTGGCAGAAGAACCGTTCTCTTGATTTCGACGGCGTATTCTACTGCATGAAGTATTTCGGTCAGGTGATGGTCAAGAATGGCTATGGCCGCGTGATCAACATTGCTTCCATTCTTGGCAAGGGCGGCCTGCCTGAGCTTCCGATCGTCGGCTACTGTGCCTGCAAGGGCGGCGTGATCAACATGACGCGCCATGCTGCTGCAGAATGGGCGCATACGGGAGTCACCGCCAACGCCATCTGCCCTGGATTCTTTGCGTCGGAGGCCAACAGCCCAGAGGCGATGAAAGCCATGAACGGATTCATCACCGCACGCACCCCGATGGGACGTCCCGGCAACCCTGGCGAACTGGATTCTACCGTTGTGTATCTTGCTGCGCATGAATCCTCTTATGTCACCGGTGCGATCTGCACCTGCGACGGCGGCTGGACCTGCGTCTGATGTAAAGGCGTAAAGGAAAGGATTGTCAGCTCCACATCTGGCAGCACATAAGTCATGAAAGCGGCCCGGCTGAATATCCGGGCCGCTTTGATCCAAACGGAGGAACAAAAGGATATGGAGGAGAAAAAGAACTTTTACGGCTATAAAGCAGCAGTCGGCGCGTTCCTGATTATTTTCGTCAATCTGGGCGTGTGCTCCACACTTGGCGTTTTCATGAGTTCGCTGGCGGAGTACAGTGGATGGGATCTTGGCATGGTCGGACTGATTGGCACGGTCAATACCATCGGCAACGTCATCCTGTCCCTGGCAGCCATCAAGGCGATGGAAAAAATCGGGACGAAGAAAACGATGATTCTCTCAATCATCGCCTGTGCTCTTCACGTCAATTTTTACTGCTTCGCCACTCCCGGGAAAAATATTCCGAGTCTGGCATGCATGTACATTGCCGGTTTTCTGGCTTCGTTCGCCATTACATTCGGAACGCATGCCGTCTGCGGCTCTCTGATCGCACAGTGGTTTGTGGATAAGCGAGAACAGATCACCGGTATTGTATTCTCCGGAGCCGGTTTCGGAGCAGCCATCTGGGTATTTCTCGCGGGTCAGCTGTTCCGGGTGACGGATTATAAGGGAAGCTACCGGATCATCAGTATCCTGACTCTGATCATTGGCCTGTTCGCCGCTCTGATTCTGGTAAAAGAACCGGAGAAGATGGGGCAGAAGCCTCTTGGCTGGGAAAAAGCTGGTCAGGAACAAACAGGAGGAAAAGCAGATCTTCCTGGCATGGACAAGAAATCCGCGATGAGAAGTCCTTCGTTCTGGATTCTCGCTGCCGCACTGCTCTGCGTCTGCTCTGCCGGCAGTGCCTTTATGGCTTACGCTCCGGCCAGCTGGCAGGCAGCAGGCTGGACCAGTTCGCAGGCGGCAAACTGGGATGCCCTCTATCTGGTGCTCTCCGGTCTGGTTCTTCTCGGAGTCGGCAAAGTAACGGCCAAAGTAAAGCCGCAGGTATTTGCCGCGATCGTGTGCATTGCTTACATCATCTGTGCGGTGATGATGTCCCAGCTGGGGACGACACCGCAGACCGGCCTTCTTGTGATGATCGTTCTGTTCGGTGCTCTCGCCTATCCGCTGAGCGCCAGTATACCCGGACTGATGGGACAGTCGATTTTCGGCCTGAAGGATGCGGCGGCTATTTCCGCTGCGCTGATGACTGCGGTATACTGTGGGCAGGCACTTTATGCACCGATTATGGCGGCATTTCTCGCCGGCCCTGGGTTTGGCGCTGGCTGGCTGTTCTTCGCAGGTGCGGCTACCCTCGGTATGATCCTGATTCTCATATCGATCGCGGCTTCTCCTTACCGGCGTGAAGCTGGCCAGAAGCAGTGAAGAAGATAAAGACGGTTGCCGTGAGCGCCTGCCTGCTCGGGCAATGCTGCAAGTACAACGGCGGCAGCAACCGGAATGACCGCGTGCTGCGTTTCACCGAAGGACTTCAGGTCATTCCGGTCTGCCCGGAAGTGCTCGGCGGTCTGCCGGTGCCTCGCATTCCCGCAGAGATCCGGGACGGCAGGGTTACGGCGCAGGACGGCACGGACGTAGATGATGCGTTTCGCCGGGGAGCGGAAGCTGCTCTGCGGATTCTGCAGGAGCGAGGTGCGGAGCTGGTCATTCTGCAGCCGCGCAGCCCCAGCTGTGGATATCGGGAGATTTATGATGGAACCTTTCAGCACCGAAGAATACCGGGCCGAGGGGTGTTCGCTCAGATGGCAGCGGAAGCGGGGATTCCCGCTGCGGAGCCGGAGGATCTGCCGGACTAAAGTCCGGTAAGCAGAGCACAACGGAGTAAGATCTGCCGAAAAGAGAACAAAAGGCGAGCCACTAAAGATACCTGCCTTGTGCTGGTACTTCAGTGGCTCGCTTTCTTTCTGTGCGCCTTAGAATGGCAGCGCCATTATCTCTTCAGGCTTCCAAAATCATGGAACAGGCGGAAGCGCTCCTCCGGAGTGAGGCGGAGAATTTCTTCCACCCGGTCGATGCAGATATAGCCGACAGAGAAGAGCAGTTCGGTGAAATCCTTCTTGGAATAGCCGTATTCCTTCTCCCACGAGGTGAGTTTCTTCATGCCGTAATAGTAACAGGTGAAGTACCCGGGCGTGATCTCGTGAGAGCGTACCTGCTTGCGGGCAGTCACATAATCGAATCCCAGTTCCTTCTGGTAGATGTCAATGACGTCCTGCAGCGTCGCGCCGTAGTAGAACATCTGCAGATCCACGTAGATGCGGACGGACCCATGATGACGGCGGTACGCGACAAAGAGCGGGAAAAACGGATCTTCGGAGAACGTATCCTGAAATGCCCGCTCCGTGCGGAGGGTGGTGCCTTCCAGTACAGGAACCAGCTTGGTTCCGATCTTCACGGTCTCCGGCCGCGCATCGACGGCGGTCCGCACATACTGCACATGGTGGCCGGGATATGCTTCATGCAGAGAATTCAGCTTGATCCAGCCATCGGAGATGTTCTTCACGTTGTACTGATTCAGGAACATCTGTCCCTGGAACGGGCGATAGCGGAAGTCGCCTCCTTCATAGCCACCCCAGGGATAGGCAGCGCGGCAGCATTCCGGGAGCGGAACGCAGCGGCAGATCTCATCGTCCGGCAGATTCACATATTCATGAGCGACTGCGCGCGTGCGCTTCAGATAGTCATTTGCGCGCTGGAACATTTCCTCCGCGCTGCTGCACGGTGGCTCATACTTGAACAGGATATCGGCGATATCCTGCATCGTCTCCGGATTTTCCGGGATATCCAGACTTCGGGCAATCCGGAACACCTCTGCTCTGGTTTTATCCATTTCCTCTTTATGCCAGGCGAGAAGTTCATCCAGATTCACTCCAAGCTTTTTCTTCAGCAGCGTCCGGTATTCCTCCGGATCCATCTTCATGCGGCGGGAAAGATCCTCCGGCGGTTCCTCTGACTCATCGTTCGCTCTGGCTGCCTTTACTGCAGCCGGATCTTCCGGAGCAATACGTCCGGCCATATCCTGGAGCATCTTCCCGTAGCCGCGAACGGCTTCCTGAAGGCTCGATACCATCGCCTCATCAAAATCCGGAAAATAGGATGCCAGGCGCGGAATCTCGGCAAGAACGGCGTCCGCGCAACGGCGGAAGCTCTCCGCCATATCGGGGCGATCCTCTGGCTTCGTCTTATCCAAAATCAGCTGGGTGGCGGTATCTGCCGCGTCCTCTCTCTGGCGCATCGCCCGGACCAGCCCTTCCAGACGCTCCGGATCAGGCTGCCTGTTGC
>CADBOY010000253.1 GCA_902796405.1 uncultured Lachnospiraceae bacterium
GTTCCGGGAGGCCCCACCAGGCAGAGAATTGTTCCGCTGTCATTTCCCGAGAAATTGCGGACCGCGAGATATTCCAGAATCCGCTCCTTGATCTTGTCCAGTCCATAGTGATCCTCGTTCAGGATCTTCTCGGCGCGGTGGATGTCCTTCCGGTCCCTGGTCACAGTATTCCAGGGCATCGCGAGCAGCGTTTCGATATAATTGCGGATGACCGTCCCTTCCTGACTGCCCGCGGGCATCATCCGGAGGCGGCGGATCTCCCGGCGCAGTGCGTCCTTCACCTCATCATCGGCATTCAGCCGATCGGTTTTCGTCTGGTATTCCTCCAGCTCACTCTCGGAATCCCCCTCGCCCAGTTCCTCCCGAATGACGCGGATCTGCTCCCGGAGCATATAATCTCTCTGGTTCTTCTCGACATTCTTCCGGACTTTTTCTTCGATGAGAAGCTTCAGCTTGCCGATCTCAATCTCATCGTTCATCAGCTGCATCAGGAGCACAAACTGTGTGAACACACTGTCGCAGTTCAGAATGTTCTGCCGCTGCTGCGGGTCCGCCGGAAACCGGCAGGAGAGCTGCTGCAACATCTCACTCAGATCGTCCAGGGAGCTGATCTGACGGGCAGCCTGATCTCCGAACTGCTGCTGGTCGATCTTCGCGTAGCGGGAAATAAGCTCCCGCAGAGAGCGCTTCATTGCCTCGGCGCGCTGCGGCTCCATCTCTGTCTCCTCAACCGGAGTTTCCTCTACTTCTCCTTCCAGGCAGGGAGTTTCACTCGTCAGCATAATCAGCTCGGCGCGGCTCTCTCCCTCTACCAGAACGCGGATCATGGAATCGTGCATGCGAAGGATCTGCTTTACCGTGCAGATCGTGCCAATCCGGTTCAGATCATCAAAACCGGGATTCTCTATGGCGTCGTCCTTCTGCATGGTCACGAATATCTTCTGATCGGCAACAAGACCTCTCTGAACCGCCTCGATGGACTTCGGGCGGCTCACGTCAAAATGCACCATCATCTTCGGCATCACAACCATGCCGCGCAGAGCGACAACGGGGTACTTCATGGCAACTCCTTCCGTTCAGGAGGCAAAAACCTGCCTGGAATGGCAGGTTTTCTACTGATCTTGCGTATTCGGATCCGCGCCAGGCTCCAGCCTGGCCGGACGTCAGCTGTCTCGCCGGCCTCCAGGTGGTTTCACCGATCTTCCGGCGGTTCTTTGCGGTCTTCAGACCGACCCTGCCAGCTTTCTTTCAGCGCCTTCGCCGGTCTTCAGGCGGTCTCGCCGGTCTTGTGTGCACGGATCTTCGGATTCTGTGGAACCTCCACACTGCGATATCCATAGATGGGCTCTCCGGTTCCGTTGATCACATTTTCCGTGATCGTGCAGGTTCCGATCGTCTCATCCGACGGCACACTGTACATCAGATTCATCATGGATTTTTCCAGGATGGCGCGCAGACCTCTCGCTCCGGTCTTTCGCTCGAAAGATTTCTTTGCGATGGCGCGGATGGCGTCATCCGTGAAGCGAAGCTCTACGCCATCCAGCTCAAACAGCCGCTTGTACTGCTTGGTGATCGCATTCTTCGGCTCGGTCAGGATACGGACCAGTGCATCTTCATCGAGTCGGTCGAGGGTGACAATCATCGGTACACGGCCGACAAACTCCGGAATCAGTCCATACTTCACCAGATCCTGAGGGAGCACCTGACGAAGGAATTCATCCACCCGCTCGTCCACCTTCTCATGAACCTCTGCGTTAAAACCGATGGAATTCGAACCGACACGGCTCTCAATGATCTTCTCGATGCCATCAAAGGCTCCTCCGCAGATAAACAGGATGTTCGTCGTATCAATCTGATACATCTCCTGATGCGGGTGCTTGCGTCCTCCCTGCGGCGGAACGCTGGCCACCGTTCCTTCGAGGATCTTCAGCAGCGCCTGCTGCACACCCTCGCCGGAAACATCCCTTGTGATGGATACATTCTCTGATTTCTTGGTGATCTTGTCGATCTCATCGATATAAACGATGCCGTATTCCGCACGTCGGATATCATAATCCGCCGCCTGGATCAGCTTCAGGAGAATATTTTCCACATCCTCGCCGACATAGCCGGCCTCCGTCAGCGCCGTCGCATCTGCGATGGCAAAGGGCACGTTCAGGAGCCGGGCAATGGTCTGCGCGAGATAGGTCTTACCGGAGCCGGTCGGTCCAAGCATCAGGATGTTGCTCTTCTGAAGCTCTACATCAGAGCTGGTCGGCGCGGTGATTCTCTTATAATGATTGTAAACCGCCACGGAGAGCGCTTTCTTCGCCTCTTCCTGCCCGATTACGTACTCATCAAGGAATGCCTTGATCTCCGCCGGTTTTTTCAGATCGAGTGATTCCAGCCCTTCCTTCGTGTCTCTTTCCAGTTCTTCCTCAAGAAGTTCCGAGCAGAGCTCGACGCACTCATCGCAGATATAAACGTCCTTGACATTGCCTGCGATCAGCTTTCGAACCTGCGACTGGCTCTTTCCGCAGAAAGAACAGCAATACTGATCATCGTAACGACTGGGCATTCTTCCTCCTTCAGCGTGGGCTTCTTACTGGCCGTCCGCGATACAGACTGCCGGTGAACTCACGCAGCTGCCTTATTCTCTCTTTTCCAGTACGGCATCGATCAGGCCATAGTCCCTGGCCTCTTCTGCCGTCATGTAATTATCTCTCTCGGTATCTCTGGCGATCTCTTCGTAGGGTTTCCCTGTGTTGGCCGCAAGAATCCGGTTCAGCTTTTCCCTGATCTTCAGGATCTGATCGGCTACGATCCGAATTTCCGTTGCCTGTCCCTGCGCTCCGCCGGAGGGCTGATGAATCATGATCTCCGCATTCGGCAGGGCAAAGCGCTTTCCCTTTGCTCCGGAAGAGAGCAGAAAAGCTCCCATGCTTGCCGCCATGCCGATGCAGATTGTGGATACATCGCACTTGATGTAATTCATCGTGTCGTAGATGGCCATTCCCGCCGTGACGGAACCGCCCGGGCTGTTGATGTAAAGCTGAACATCCTTTGAGGGGTCTTCCGACTCCAGGAACA
>CADBOY010000254.1 GCA_902796405.1 uncultured Lachnospiraceae bacterium
AAGATGAAGCGTTTCGCGGGTCTTTACGGATTGAAGTATGAAGGAATGGCCACAAGCAGAGAAGAAGCCAGAAAGCTGGCGGCGAAAGTCTGATCTCATGATCAGGAATGACCTGGCCGTGGTCTGCAGCAACTCCGCCTGCTTTCACATCTGAGTATTCCCATCCGCAGTAAGAACCTGACCAGCCGAAGCTCATCTGGCATTCGGAACCGGTCAGGTTTTCCTCTTCTGCATTGTATCACCTTTCGCATCTGCATCTCTACATGTATTGCGGAACGCTGTACAATGCGATACAATATTGCCAGAGAGGTGATGTTACGATGGCAATAAAGAGTGCAAATGTTACGGCGAGAGTGGAACCGGAAATTAAAGAAAAGGCTGAAGGCATCCTGGAGAGTCTGGGTATACCAGCATCTGTAGGAATTAATATGTTTTATAGACAGGTGATCTATTGGAATGGATTGCCATTCCGTCCGACCTTGCCAGTTCATAATTCAGCAGCGGTTAACGGAATGTCAAAAGAAGAATTTGATGCGAGAATGGCAGAAGGCCTGGCTCAAGCCAAGGCAGATGACTCTTCACCTGTAGATGTGGTAATGGACCGGTTGATTGGGGAAATCACCAATGGCTGAATATCAGGTCAAAGTTACAAAGCATGCTGAAGAAGCAATGCGTGAAATTGCGCAATATATTTCTTACAAACTGATGAATGAAACTGCTGCAATTATTTCGCAAAGAAATTAAAGCGCTTTCCAGTATGGCGGAGAGCATTAATCTGACTCCGGAACAACCTTGGCATGATGAAGGAATCCGAAGAAAAAGGGTGAAGAATTATTATATCTATTTCTGGATTGACAAGGATGCCCAAAAGGTTCAGGTGACGGATGTTATCTATATAGGTCGTGATCAGAGTAAACAGTTGGAAAACATGTCATTGGATGACTGATGGATTAATACAATACAACATGTATAACATGCTTTTGTAATGCAATGGAAAAGCAGATTATAGAGACTATCAGAAGCATTGGACTCAGGATGAGTGCCAGTATTTGATTTGATATCGAAGTTATTTTTCCTGATTACTCTCTGAATGACCTGACGCTGAAGCAATGTAGAATGGGAGAAATCGAAAATACCATGAAAAAGAATCTTCTCGTGGCGCAGTCCGGCGGACCGACTGCCGCAATCAATGCTACCCTGGCAGGGATTATTGAGAGAGCTTTTGAAAGTCCTCTTGTGGACCATGTTCTTGGGGCGGATTATGGCATTCAGGGGGTATTGCAGGAAAAGTTCATTGACCTTTCGGCAAAGATCGATGAGCTTACGCGAGCGGAGATTGGCAGTGCAGATGAAAATGGCGAGAATGATGAGGGTGCACAGAGCAGCGGACGGATGCGGATCCTTGACCGTCTCAGCACGACTCCGGCAGCGGCACTCGGGTCCTGCCGGTACAAGCTGAAGGATCCGGCGGAGGATCCCTCGGAGTTTGAGAAGCTGATCGCCATCTTTCAGAAGCATAACGTCGGCTATTTTATCTATATTGGCGGAAATGATTCCATGGATACGGTATGGAAGCTGTCCGAATATATCAAAGCGAAGGGAATCAAGGATCTTACTGTAGTCGGGGCACCCAAGACGATCGATAATGATCTCTACGGGATCGACCACTGCCCCGGCTTTGGCTCTGCTGCGAAATACATTGCCGTTACGGTTTCTGAGCTGGAACGGGAACTCCTGGTTTATGATGTGCCGTATGTGATCATCGTGGAGATGATGGGCCGGAATGCAGGATGGCTCACGGCAGCGGCGGCTCTGGCGGAGAACCAGAATGCAAACGTCCCCTATCTGATTTATCTGGAAGAGGTGCCGTTTGATCTTGACAGGTTTATCTCGGATCTTCGCGTGACAATGTTCGTACATAAAAATATAATGGTAGCGATTTCCGAAGGAATCCGGGATCAGTCAGGGCAGATGATCTGCGATTATGGTGCAGAAAGCCGCCCGAAGGATGCCTTTGGACATGTGATTGCATCCGGTGCGGGCAAGGTCCTGGAAAATGCCGTGCGAAGCAGCATTGGCTGCAAGGTGCGGTCGATTGAACTGAATCTCCTGCAGAGATGCGCGGGACATCTTCTCTCGGCAACGGATATCCGGGAATCGAGGAGGCTCGGCGTGAATGCGGCGGAGCTCGCATTCGAAGGGAAAAACGGATTTATGTCAACGCTTACAAGAACGTCTCCGCTGAGCGATGCGGAATACCGGGTTTCCTATGGTGCAGTGGATATCCGGGAAGTGGCCAACAAGGAGAAAAAGGTGCCGGCGGAGTGGATCACTTCCACAGGAAACGGCGTTACACAGGCATGCCTGGATTACCTTAGGCCGCTGATTCAGGGAGAGCTGTCCTGCGAGTATCAAGATGGCATCCCGAAGTACGTGGTCCTAAAGTGACGGAATTCACAGCGAAGTACCGTCTCTCCGTGTGGGAGCAGTCTGAGCGGACAGGAAAAGAGCGCCTACGGCGGCGATATGCTCTGGGGGCCTGGATAGAGCGGGGTCAGAACCGAATGCAGGAGGTTAATGAATGTTTGGAAGAAATGAGAATAAAATTGTCCTGGAGAAGACTCCGCAGACTAAATTCGTTGCGGTTGCTTATGGCGGAAGGGGCACTGTGCCGGTGTTTGAAAAGTCAGGATACTTTGAATTCTATACCGTTCTGGATGGGAAAAAGAAGCGGAAAAACATGCTGTCCATTCCGGAAACTTCGACGAAAGAGATCATACAGACCGTGAAGAACATGCGCACAGATATCGTGATCTGCCGGAATATCGGCCCCCGTGCTCTGAATGAACTTCGGAAAACCAGGATCAGGTGCTGCCTCTTTGAAGGCGGCCCCGGAGCAGCTTTTCGTGCCTACATTAATGGGGAACTGCAGCCGCTGTAAATCGCAGAGAAAATAGATGAGCATAGATCGGTTCCATTTATCCCCAAAGAGCGCTGTGAAGTATCTGCATCGTGCGGATCAATCTACTTTCCTCCTTCAAAGTGGAAATAAAGTTTTTATTTCAATAAATAAAGTATTCATGTCATTAGATTCAATTCCGTAAAATTGAGGGTGGACAGGTTCGGCAGGCTTTTGGTATAATGAAATCCAAGCTGAATATTGTGATAATTCAGACGAATTATTGCCAATATTGCGCCGGACAGGAAACTGCGAAACCAGAAAGCTTACCGCCGTGAAACTTGAAAGCGACAGGATTCCCGGGCGGAGATCATCAGTCAGGAGGACGGATTATGAAGTTCAAGTGCAAAGTATGTGGCTATATTTACGAAGGCGACCAGGCTCCGGAGGAGTGCCCGAAGTGTCATCAGAAGAATGTATTTGAGCCGGTCGATGAACCGAAGAAGAATCCCTATGCAGGAACGAAGACAGAGAAGAACCTGCTGGAAGCTTTTGCCGGTGAGTCACAGGCACGCAACAAATATACTTACTTCGCTTCTGTTGCCAGGAAGCAGGGATTTGAGCAGATTGCGGCTCTTTTCCTGAAGACGGCGGACAATGAGAAAGAGCATGCGAAGATCTGGTTCAAGGAACTCGGAATGCTCGGTAACACCGAGGAGAATCTGGAGGCAGGAGCCGCTGGCGAGAATTATGAGTGGACCGATATGTATGCGCGTATGGCAAAGGAAGCCGATGAGGAAGGCTTCCATGCTCTGGCGGAGAAGTTCCGCGGAGTGGCCGCCATTGAGAAGACGCATGAGGAGCGTTACCGCAAGCTGCTTCATAATGTGGAGATGAAAGAGGTCTTCAAGAAGAGCGAAGTGAAGGTCTGGGAGTGCAGAAACTGCGGCCACATCGTGGTGGGAACGGAAGCACCCGAGGTTTGCCCGGTATGCAATCATCCGCAGTCGTTCTTCGAGGTACGGGAAGAGAACTATTAAGCGCAAAGTGAGAAAACTGACGGAGGGAATGAACAGCGAGGAACTGGTCCGGCTGGCAGAGAAGGCAAAGGGCATGACAGTGATCGTCACCTTTTGACTCGGAGAGATTCTTTTTCTTCTGCATCGATCCGGAGACCGGGACTCCCGCTACTCTCATCGTCATGATTCTCATGCGCAGTGGGAATGATCTGATCTTTAAACAGAGGGCGAGACCGGCAGCGGTCTCGCCCTTTTCCATCGCTTAGTTATTTACCACTTCCTCTGCCATGTTCAGCAGAGAATCTTTGCTTGTATCGCTGTGATCGCACTGGAAGGTATATGTCGCGCCGCCATCTGTGACATTCACGGAATCTATCACTGCTGTGGACTGCGTATCGCTTCCGTAGGAGATGTAATGATTCGGCTGATCCGCGAAGGACTGCTCACCTTCGGAGAGCGGTTTTCCTTCCGCATCCGCCGGCAGAAACAGGTAGCTGCTGGATGAGTAATAAAGCTTTGTCCCATCCGGGAGTGTCACCGTGTCCTGCGCACTTTCCGAAGGAGCTGCCGCACCGGAGACGAGGACCGAAACCTCATTTTTCCCCGACCGATAGGTCACTTCCAGCTGCTTGTCTTTCCCGGTTACCTTCCCCGATCCAGATCGTTCTGTGCGGGATACCAGTGAAGCTCCCTGGAAATGATATCCATTCGTGAACGTTTCCGGAAGGTCCGCAGACAGGCCGGTGTCTTCCCATGCCTGATCCAGCGAGGAATAACTGCTGTAATCATAACCGGACCGACTCGATGCAATGGAGCTCCCGATTTTTCCGCCGGCGACGGCGGTTCCTGCACAAGCAGTAAGAACGACCGCGATTCCTGCGGCTTTCCCGAATCGAAGGGATCCAGCTCGTCTGATTCGTCCATGTTTTGCTGCTGCTATCTGATCTTGTCTCATGACGGTCTCCTGTTCTCTGATTTCTTCCATTATTCTGCTCTTGCAGAATGCAGAAGGAGAGATGCCATCCGCACACCGGGACAGCGCACGTGAAATTTCGCGATCCGTTCTGTCTTTTTCGTTCATCATGTCAGGCTCCTTTCTCTGACGCCGGTCTGCTGATTCGGAATCCGCCTTTTGCCTTATTCTCTTCCGCTTCATATTCGCGTTTTGCTGAGGAAATGCCGTTCTGCTCGCTTTCATGATCGAGGAACTGCTTCAGTTTCTTTCGGGCGGAAAATAGTCTCGATTTTACCGTTCCTTCAAAGCATTCCAGAACCTCAGCAATTTCAGGAACTGTCATCTCCTCAAGGTAGTATAAGACAGCCACCTCCCGTTGCTTCTGAGAAAGGACGGACAGCAGTTCGCAGGTCCGCTCGGAGGAAAGCGCGTTTCTCTCCAGGCTTTCTTCTCCGATCCTTGCTGCATCCCGCAGAAGAGTGATGTTTTCGCTTGGAATTTCTGTGCTGTGTTTTTTCCCGAAGCGGCAGGAGGATCGACGCATGATCCGGAACAGCCAGTACTTCAGGCTCTCCGGTCGCTCGAGCTCACTGATATGAAAGTAGCATGTCACGAACGTCTCCTGAAGTACATCTTCCGCATCCTCGCGATTCCCGAGCAGCATCCAGGCGGACCGGAACAGCGGGCCGCTGTATCTTTCGTACAGCTCATCAAACGCAGTCCGGTCTCCATCCTGCAGTCGGATGACGATCTCTCTGTCAGTCATTATCTGTCTCCTGTTCTTCTTTTTGATGCGCATCTGTATATAAGAGGCATTCAGGAAGCGGAATGGTTCATTTTATCAGGAATAATCTTTACTGCATGAAGCCTTTGTCAGGTAGGTTGTTTTAGCCTACGAAGTATGTGCATAGTGCGCATATCAGTATAATGAATCCTCTCGACATGCTGTCGTAAATCCATGAAGCCTTTCAGCCGTGCCGACGTAAATATATCATAGGTTCGCTGAGATGGAATTGATCACCAACCGAAGAGCCGGCGGACAGATAGAGTAGGGACACGGGAATCATAAGAGGCAAGACACAAGCCGAGGCTAAGCTGAATCGTTGCTGTGACAACATACTTAATCGCAAGATTTGGTAGAATGAGGTTGTAAAGAGAAAGATAGATCGGACTGGTAAGATGGTTTTAGATCAAAGGAGTGATCGCTATGGCAAAAAAACTGGATTTAACTCGGACGGTATATGAACTGACTCAGGAATATCCCGAACTGATTGAGATTATGGCAGATCTCGGTTTTACCGAGATCACGAAAAAGCCGATGCTGCTCTCTGTGGGCAAGATCATGACGATCCCCAAGGGCGCGAAGATGAAGAACATCTCCATGATGGATGTGGTTACTGCTTTGACCGAACATGGCTTCGAGATTGCCGGAGAGATGCCGGATCTTTCGGCTTCCGCAAAGCCTGGTTCTGCATCCGCCGCAAGGCCGGATACTACAGTTGCCGCAAAGTCGGTTCCTTCTTCTGCTGCAAATCCGGATCGGGTGAAAACGGTCCCGGCAGATGCGTCGGCATCCCGTACTGAACAGCTCAAGACGTATCTGAAGAGACTGGGAAGAGGAGAAGATCTGGAAGCGGTAAGAGCGGATTTTGTCCGTGAATTCGGTGAGGTGGAAGCTTCGGAGATCATGCAGGCTGAGCAGGAGCTGCTGCAGGAAGGAGAGCCGCTCTCCGAGGTGCAGAAGCTCTGCGACATTCACTCCGCTCTGTTCCATGGCTCGACGACGGAAGAGAAGATTGCGAATGCCGAGAAGGAAGTTCAGGCATCTCTTTTGCGCAAAAAGGTGAAAGAGGAACTGGCTAAGAAGGATTCTTACCCGAAGCGGGATTATACCGATAAGAATGCCCGCGCGGCCAGACTGGAGGCGATTCCGGGGCATCCTCTGTACACACTGACCAAAGAAAATGATGTCCTTGCCGCGCGGATCAGACAATTCCGGGAGACCAGGGACGAATCGCTCATCTCCGCCATTCGCTCTCTTTCGGTTCATTATGCGAAGAAGGGTGATCTGATCTACCCTCTGCTGAAGGTCAGATATGGTGTATCCGGTCCGTCCGAAGTGATGTGGACGGTAGATGATGAAATCCGAGATGAGCTGGGCGCGCTGGCAGCGGAGAAGGAGCACGATTCGGACTGGAATGCCAGAGCTGACGCCGTACTCAAGCGTGCGGAGGAGATGATCTACAAAGAGCAGAATATTCTGTTCCCGATCTGTGCCGTGAATTTCACGGATGAGGAATGGTACAGCATTTATCGCGATGCGAAAGACTATGCCGTCTGCTTCAATGTGGAGCCGGAGGTCTGGGAGGAAGCCGAAAATCAGAAACCGGCTGTGGGACCTGCTGCAGAAGGCGAGGTCGTCATGCCGGGCGGACATCTGACGATAGAGCAGCTGACCGCACTGCTCAATACCATCCCGATGGAGATCAGCTTTGTGGATGCAGAGAATATCAATCGGTTCTTTAATGAAGGTCCGAAAGTATTCAAGCGCCCGGGCATGGCCATCGACCGCGAGGTGTTCTCCTGCCATCCGCCGAAGGTTGAGCCGATGGTCCGGAAGATTATCGATGATTTCCGGAATAATCGCCGTGATGTCTTCCCGGTGTGGATGGAAAAGGGCGGACGCACGATGCTGGTGAGATATATGGCGGTGCGGGACAAGGCCGGCCGTTATCTGGGAACCGTTGAGCTGGTGCAGGATATGGAATTTGCCAAAGAACATTTCCGGGAAGAGAGCTGATTTCGGCTTGAGGATGCCGCGAGGTTATTTC
>CADBOY010000255.1 GCA_902796405.1 uncultured Lachnospiraceae bacterium
CGAGGAAGAAATTCCTGCCGGACGCATGGGAACCCCGGAAGAGGCCGCGGACCTCGCGCTGCACATTCTCACCGGGACTACCTATCTGACCGGACAGATCATTGCACTCGATGGTGGATGGATCTGAATGGGAGGGCAGCCGGCAGAGCCCACCGCACAACCGGGACAGAATCCAACAGACGCAACACGAAGTCGGCGTAATAGAAACCAGACCCAGATGAAGCGAAACATAAAGAAGCTCCTGCCGGGATATCGCATCCCCGGCAGGAGCTTCTTTATCATTATAACCAATGGCGTATTCGGTTTGAGGATTGTGTTCTGTTTCAGCCGCTGTGTTCCATTCTGACTCCAGCGCCGCAGAGCGATCGGGTCAAAGAATGGCCCGAAGTGCCGATGACGTTTCACTGTGGTGATCAGTCTGCGAACAGAGGGGTGGAGTAGTAACGGTCTCCGCTGTCCGGCAGCAGCGCAACAATGGTCTTACCCTTGAACTCCGGGCGCTTTGCCAGCTGCACAGCGGCATAGAGAGCTGCACCTGAGGAGATACCGGTGAGAACGCCCTCGGCATGTCCGAGCTTCTTGGAATACTCAAATGCCGCATCATTCTCTACCTTGATGATCTCATCATAAATCTTCGTATTCAGAACATCCGGAACAAAGCCGGCGCCGATGCCCTGGATCTTATGAGGGCCGCCATGACCTTCCGACAGAACCGGAGAGGTTGCCGGCTCTACGGCATAAACCTTCACGGAATCCTTCTTGCTCTTGAGATACTCACCAACACCGGTCAGCGTACCGCCCGTACCAACGCCAGCTACGAATGCATCTACCGCACCGTCTGTATCCTCCCAGATCTCCGGGCCGGTGGTCTCCCGATGCGCCTTCGGATTGACCGGGTTCACAAACTGCCCGGGAACAAAGCTTCCCTCGATCTCCCTGGCCAGCTCATCGGCCTTCGCGATAGCTCCCTTCATGCCCTTGACGCCGTCCGTCAGGACGATCTCTGCGCCATAAGCCTTCAGAATGTTCCGTCTCTCTACCGACATCGTCTCCGGCATGGTCAGAATGATCCGATAGCCGCGGGCTGCTGCCTGAGAAGCGAGGCCAATACCGGTGTTGCCGGAAGTCGGCTCGATGATCGTGGACTTGCCGGGAACCAGGAGTCCGCGCTTCTCTGCGTCATCAATCATGGCCTTGGCGATACGATCCTTCACCGAACCGGCCGGATTGAAATATTCCAGCTTGACCAGCACATGAGCCTCCAGGCCCAGTTCCTTCTCCAGATTGTTTACCTCCAGCAGCGGAGTATGTCCAATTAACTCACTTACGTTCTGATATACCTTAGCCATGATATTAACCTCCTGATCGCTATGCCTTCTGTCCGCAGCGGGCAGCGGCAATTCTTCACTGTCTGATTTTCTGCCCTGGCCGGACAGCGATTAGCATTTCTGCCTGATGATCCGCCCTGGCCGGACAGCGGTTAGCATTTCTGCCTGATGATCCCGCCCTTGCCGGGCGGCGATTAGCATTTCTGCCTGATGATCCCGCCCTTACCGGGCGGCTCATGCATTCTTCACTACTACGGCTGATGTGCTCTGCCGCGTGCTTCTTATCTCTTCACCGGGCAGCCGGCCATTTCCGGCTGCCCGAATCAGTCTGCTCAGTCTTCCGCAACGGCCTGGAATCCGCCATCGAGATCCTCGATGATATCGTCGATATTCTCCGTACCGATGGAAAGACGGATCGTGTTCGGATAGATTCCCTGATCGCGAAGCTCTTCCTCGTTCAGCTCAGCGTGTGTCGTCGATGCCGGATGAATGACCAGGGACTTCACATCCGCAACATTGGCCAGCAGGGAGAACAGCTCCAGATTATCGATGAACTTCCACGCTTCCTTCTGGCCTCCCTTGATGCGGAAGGTGAAGATCGATCCGCCGCCGTTCGGGAAGTACTTCTTGTACAGGCGCTGCTGCTCCGGATCTTCCGATACCGAAGGATGGCTGATGGATTCAACCAGCGGCTGCTTCTTGAGGTACTCAATGACTTTCTTCGTATTCTCAATATGGCGCTCTACGCGAAGGGACAGCGTCTCAAGCCCCTGGAGGAACAGGAATGCATGGAACGGAGAGAGGGTAGCTCCCTGATCGCGAAGCAGGATGGCGCGGATTCTGGTCACGAATGCGGCGGGGCCTGCTGCATCGACAAAGCTGATGCCGTGGTAGCTCGGATTCGGTTCCGTGAGAAGCGGGAACTTGCCGGAGGCCTTCCAGTCGAACTTACCGCCATCTACAATCACACCGCCGATGGTAGTGCCGTGGCCGCCGATGAATTTGGTTGCCGAGTGAATCACGATATCTGCACCATACTCGATCGGGCGAATCAGAAAAGGAGTTCCGAAGGTATTGTCAATCACCAGCGGAATCTGATGACGGTGGGCA